>NZ_JBFTLX010000180.1:0-14465 GCF_056396665.1 Cupriavidus sp. 05T313
GCATCACGCCGTTCAACTTCCCGGCCATGATGCATCACGCCGTTCAACTTCCCGGCCATGRTYCCGCTGTGGATGTTCCCGATGGCSATCGYSTGCGGCAACACCTTCGTGCTCAAGCCKTCSGARCAGGATCCGMTGTCSACCATGGAACTGGTCAAGCTGGCCGTCGAGGCCGGCGTGCCGGCCGGCGTGCTCAACGTCGTGCACGGCGCGCGCGAGGTGGTCGATGCCCTGTGCACGCACCCGGACATCAAGGCCGTTTCCTTCGTCGGATCCACCGCCGTGGGCACCCACGTCTACAACCTGGCCGGCGCGCACGGCAAGCGCGTGCAATCGATGATGGGCGCCAAGAACCACGCCGTGGTACTGCCCGACGCGCACCGCGAGCACACCCTCAACGCCCTGGTCGGCGCGGCGTTCGGCGCCGCCGGCCAGCGCTGCATGGCAACCTCGGTGGCGGTGCTGGTAGGCGCCGCACGCGACTGGCTGCCCGATCTGGTCGCCAAGGCCAGGACGCTCAAGGTCGGCGCCGGCAGCGAGCCCGGTGTCGATGTCTGCCCGGTGGTATCGGTAGCGGCCAGACAACGTGTAACCGGCCTGATCGAAGCCGGCGAGCGCGAAGGCGCCACCCTGCTGCTGGACGGCCGCAACGTGCAGGTACCCGGCTACCCCGACGGCAACTTCATCGGCCCGACCGTATTCGCCGACGTCACCACGGAAATGTCCATCTACACGCAGGAAATTTTCGGCCCGGTGCTGGTAGTGATCGCAGTCGACACACTTGACGAAGCCATCGCGCTGGTCAACCGCAACCCCTTCGGCAACGGCACCGGCGTATTCACCCAAAGCGGCGCGGCGGCGCGCAAGTTCCAGAGCGAGATCGACGTCGGCCAGGTCGGCGTCAACATCCCCATCCCGGTACCCGTGCCCTACTTCAGCTTCACCGGCTCGCGCGGCTCCAAGCTGGGCGACCTGGGTCCCTACGGCAAGCAGGTGGTGCAGTTCTATACCCAGACCAAGACCGTGACCGCACGCTGGTTCGATGACGCGACGGTGAACGATGGAGTGAATACGACCATCAGCTTGCGGTGAAACGAAGGGCGGCGGGCAAGCTTTCAGAAATTTGAAGGCATTGCCTTCTGCCGGCGCGATGCGAAGCGAGCCCCCCAAGCGATGCGAAGCGAGCCGTGAAGGTGTACCAGGCCGTATGGCGCGCCTTCTTTGCCTACTTTCTTGGCAAGACAAGAAAGTAGGTCGCCCCCCGCAGGGGGGTGAAACCGCCTTTGACTTTAGGTTTTTGACTCTAAAGCAGCCGCCACAGCCAAAACACAACCGATACAAAGAGTAAGGAGCCAACATGCACATCGCCTTCATCGGCCTAGGCAACATGGGCGCCCCCATGGCCCGCAACCTGCTCAAGGCAGGCCACACCCTCACCGTATTCGACCTGAACCCAACCGCCCTGTCAGCACTAAAAGCCGACGGCGCCGCCATAGCCCAATCCGCCCGCAAGGCAGCCGCCGAAGCCGACTTCGTCATCACCATGCTGCCGGCCGCCGCCCACGTCCGCGCCACCTACCTCGATCCCGAAGGCGTCCTCGCCGGCGTCCGCCCCGGCGTCCCCCTGGTCGATTCCAGCACCATCGACCCCGCCACCATCCGCGCGCTGGCCGCAGAAGCCAGCAAGCAAGGCAACCCGATGGCCGACGCCCCGGTCTCCGGCGGCACCGGCGGCGCGCAGGCGGGCACGCTGACCTTCATGGTAGGCGCCGAACAAGCCCTGTTTGAGCAACTGCAGCCTGTGCTCTCCGGCATGGGCCGCAACATCGTCCACTGCGGGGGCACCGGCACGGGCCAGGTCGCCAAGATCTGCAACAACCTCATCCTCGGCATCTCCATGATCGGCGTATCCGAGGCCATGGCCCTCGGCGTCAAGCTCGGCATCGACGCCGGCGTGCTGGCCGGCATCGTCAACACCTCCACCGGACGCTGCTGGGCCGCCGACACCTGCAACCCCTACCCCGGCGTGATCCCGGCCGCGCCGGCCTCCCGCGGCTACAGCGGCGGCTTTGGCGCGGACCTGATGCTCAAGGACCTGGGCCTGGCCGCGGACGCCGCCCGCAGCGTGCGGCAGCCGCTCTTCCTGGGCGCCCTGGCCCAGCAGATCTACCAGGCCGTGAGCCAGGCCGGCGACGGGCAGCTCGATTTCTCGGGCGTGATCCGCCAGTACATGACGCAAGAGGAGCCGTCGGCATGATCGAACACGTGATCGACGGGCATATCGCCCGCCTGACCCTCAAGCGCCCGCCCGCCAATGCCTTCAATGCCGAAGGCCTGCAGCAGCTGCAGCAACTGGTGGGCACGCTGAACGCCGACGAGCGCGTGCGCGCCATCGTCGTCACCGGCGACGGCAACCGCTTCTTCAGCGCCGGCGCCGACCTCAACGGCTTCGCCGACGGCGACCGCGCCCATGCACGGGTAATGGCGCAGCGCTTCGGCGCCGCCTTCGAAGCGCTGCAGAATGCGCGCCCCCTAGTGATCGCTGCCATCAACGGCTACGCGATGGGCGGCGGGCTGGAATGCGCGCTCGCCTGCGATGTCCGCATTGCCGAGGAACAAGCCCAGATGGCATTGCCCGAGGCCGGCGTCGGCCTGCTGCCCTGCGGCTGTGGCACGCAGACCCTGCCCTGGCTGGTGGGCGAGGGCTGGGCCAAGCGCATGATCCTGGCCAATGAACGGATCGATGCCGCCACCGCGCTGCGCATCGGCCTGGTGGAAGAGGTGGTGCCGGCCGGCCAGGCCCTCGACGCCGCGATGCGCCTGGCCGAGCGCGCAAGCCATGTCAGCCCGCGCGCGGCGGCCTACAGCAAGCAACTGGTGCACCTGGCCCGCCAGGGCGTGCCGCGCGGCCCCGCGCTGGCGCTGGAGCGCGAGCGCTTTGTCGACCTGTTCGACGGCGAGGACCAGCGCGAGGGCGTCAACGCCTTCCTGCAAAAACGCGCGCCGCAATGGCGCAATGCCTAGGAGCCACGCCATGCGCCTGAACCCGAACGACGCTGCGCAGGAACGCCCCGCCGCCGCCATGAACGCCGAGCCCGAAGTGCTGTTCCAGGAGATCAACGGCGTCGGCGTGATGACGCTGAACCGCCCGCGTCAGCTGAACGCCCTGTCGTACCCGATGATCGGCGCGCTCGATACGCAGCTTGCGGCGTGGGCCACGCGCGGCGACATCGCCGCCGTGCTGTTGCGCGGCGCGGGCAGCAAAGCCTTTTGCGCCGGCGGAGATATCCGCGCGCTGTACGACAGTTTCCACGCCGGTACATCGCTACGCCAGCAGTTCTTCGTCGACGAGTACCGGCTCGACTACCGCCTGCATGGCTATCCCAAGCCGGTGGTGGCGCTGATGGACGGCATCGTCATGGGCGGCGGCATGGGGCTGGCACAGGCCGCGCATCTGCGGGTGGTCACGGAGCGCTCGCGGGTGGCGATGCCGGAGACCGGCATCGGCCTGGTGCCGGACGTGGGCGCCAGCCATTTCCTGTCCAGGCTGCCGCCGGCACTGGCGCTCTATGTCGGGCTGACCGGCGTGACGCTCGGCGCTGCCGATACCTTGCTGTGCAAGCTGGCCGATATCGCCGTGCCCGCCGCGAGCCTGGAAGGCATCGAGCAGACCCTGGCCGGCATTCGCTGGACGGGCGATGTGCTGGCGGACCTGCGCGCCGCGCTGCCGGCAACGCCCCTTGCCGGCGGCGCCGATGCGCCATTGCAGGCGGCCTTGCCGGCCGTGCTGCGGCACTTCCGTCCCGACGCGAGCGTGGCCGGGTTGCTCGACAGCCTGGCGGCCGAGTCCGATCCGGCTTATGCCGGCTGGGCCGAGCGCACGCTGGAGATCCTGCGCGGACGCTCGCCGCTGATGATGGCCGTGACGCGGGAAATGCTGCTGCGTGGCCGCGACCTTGATCTTGCGGACTGCTTCCGCATGGAGTTGGGCGTGGTATCCCACGCCTTTACGCAGGGCGACTTCATCGAGGGGGTACGCGCGCTGATCGTCGACAAGGACAATGCGCCACGCTGGCGCGTGAAGACAGTGGGCGAAGTCAGCGAAGCCACGGTGCAATCGTTCTTCGATAGTCCGTGGCCGCGTGAATCGCATCCGCTGGCGTCGCTCGGCTGACGCCGCGCACGTTGCACGCCGGCATTGCGCCGGCGTGTCATCGAACCAGAGTCCAATCAGCGGCTGATCAGTCCTTCGGCTTCGGCGCGTGGCCGTGCGGCTGGTGCTCGTCCACAGGCACCTTCACCAGTCCGTCCGTGCGGAACATCGCCTTGATGCCCCGCACCGCCTGCCGGATCCGCGCCTCGTTCTCGATCAGCGCGAAGCGCACGTACTCGTCGCCGTAGTCGCCAAAGCCGATGCCGGGCGAGACGCAGACCTTGGCCTTGGCCAGCAACTGCTTGGAGAATTCCAGCGATCCCAGCGCGCGATACGGCTCKGGAATGCGCGCCCAGATATACATCGAGGCCTTGGGAATCTCCACCGGCCAGCCGGACTCGATCAGCCCGCGCGCCAGCACGTCGCGGCGCGTCTGGTAATGCGCGGCGATCTCCTTCACGCATTGCTGGTCGCCTTCCAGCGCGGCGATGGCGGCCACCTGCAGCGGCGTGAAGGTACCGTAGTCGTGATAGCTCTTCATGCGCGTGAGCGCCGCCACCAGGTCGGGATTGCCGACCATGAAGCCGATGCGCCAGCCCGCCATGTTGTAGCTCTTGGACAGCGTGAAGAACTCCACCGCAATATCCTTGGCACCCGGAACCTGCATGATCGACGGTGCCTTCCACCCATCGAACACGATGTCGGCATAAGCCAGGTCGTGCACCACGAAGATATCGTGCTTGCGCGCCAGCGCGATCACGCGCTCGAAGAAGTCCAGCTCCACGCATTGCGCGGTCGGGTTCGACGGGAAGCCCAGCACGATCATCTTCGGCTTGGGATAGCTGCCACGGATGGCGCGCTCCAGCTCGGCAAAGAAGTCCACCCCCGGCACCAGCGGCACCGAGCGGATATCGGCGCCGGCAATCACCGCGCCGTAGATGTGGATGGGATAGCTCGGATCGGGCACCAGCACGGTGTCGCCGCGATCGAGCGTGGCGAGCATCAGGTGGGCCAGCCMTTCCTTGGAACCGATGGTGACGATGGCCTCGGTATCCGGATCGATCTCGACGTCGTAGCGCTCGCGGTACCAGTGCGAAATGGCGCGGCGCAGGCGCGGGATGCCTTTGGAAGCGGAGTAGCCGTGGGTGTCGGGGCGCTGCGCGGCTTCGGTAAGCTTGGCAACGATATGCGGCGGCGTGGCGCCGTCGGGGTTGCCCATGCTCATGTCGATGATGTCTTCGCCACGGCGGCGCGCCGCCATTTTCAGCTCGGCGGTGATATTGAAGACGTAGGGGGGAAGACGATCGATACGCGCGAAGCGGCGCTTGCCTGCGGAGGCGGACATGGATTTTCCTTGAACGTAAGCGCCCGGAACCGTCCGAGCGACGCTGCCGGCCGTAGGTGCGGCCGACCGGAAGATCTTAGCGGCGAATACGCACGGCGTCTACGGGTTTTGCAACGCGGCCGGCGACGCGCCCGCGGTGCGGATCAGCGCCTCGATCTCACTTTCGTTCCACACGCGCACGCCCGCCTCGGCCAGCAATGCCGCGGCCACGCCCTGCCCCGGACGCACGGCGCCGCTGAACGAACCGTCGTAGTGTTCGCGGTTGCCGCAGGACGGGCTCAGCGCCTTGAGCAAGGCATGCTTGCATTGGCGCTGCCGCGCGATCGCCAGTGCGTCGCGCGCGCCTGCCGTGAAGGGCTGCGTGACATCGGCGCCGGTGGCGTCGCGCACGATGGCGGCACCGGCCAGCACATGCGCGCCGCTGCCGCCGACGATCTCGGCGGGCGGGCGCGGCGTGGGCAAGCCGCCCAGCGATTCGGGGCAGACCGGAATCAGGTCGAAATGCCGCGCCAGCACGGCCAGCACGGGCTCGGGCTGGGCCTTGGCCTGGCCGTCGTAGCGCACCGGCTGGCCGAGCAGGCAGGAACTGACAAGGAGCGCGGGGCGGGAGGAAGAATCCGTTGGCATGGCGATGCGGTGTGGACTACGTATGAATGAAGACCGAAGGATCGGCTACGTCTGCGATGGATTGCGCAGCGTCATGCCGCCTCGCCCACCTTCCTCACCACGGCGTCATCGGGCCCGAGCAGGCGGCCATCCTCGGCGCGCACCTCGAGCTGCCGCACAGGCTTGCCGGCCTGGCCATCCACCAGCACCGAATGCGGCTCGCCCGGCGCGAAGAAAAACGCCTCGCCCCATTGGCGCAAACCCACCACCACGGGAAACAGCGCCCGGCCTTTCTGCGTCAGCACGTATTCCTGATAGGCACTGCCGTCTGATGCTGGCACCTGCTCCAGGATGCCGTGCGCCAGCAGCGTGCGCAGCCGGTCGGACAGGATGTTCTTGGCCAGGCCCAGGCTGCGCTGGAACTCGCCGAAGCGCCGCAGGCCGTCGAAGGCATCCCGCACGATCAGCAGCGACCACCAGTCGCCGATCACGTCGAGCGAGCGGGCCACCGGGCACTCCGCACCTTCCAGGCTGGTTCGCCGGACCATATCGCAACTCCGTCTGCGCGCCGCCGGCACGGCGCCGCGGGCTGCGGCGCGCTGCGCTGGCGCCGGTTCCGGCACCCACGGCGAGGCGGTTGCATTGTAAAACCAGCCGATCCGGTCTTCAACCTCCGCGCGAACGGACGCCGCAGCCGTCAATCATCAGTCGTCGATGTTCTCATGCACGGCGGCGGCGCCGGCCTTCCAGTAGCTGGCGGCGCGGATGCGGCCCTTCTCGATGCCGCGCTCGCCCACCAGGTACTGGCGCACGGCACGGATTGCCGCGCCTTCGCCGGCGGCCCAGGCATAGCCCTCGCCGCTCGGCAGCGGGAGCTCGCGCAGCGCTTGCTCCAGCAAGCTGCCAGCGGTTGCACCCGCTGGCGCGCCGTCGCGGTGCTGCCAGCGGAGTTCGACGTCGGCGCGGCTGGGCAGCGGAATTTCGGCGGCGGCGTTGTCCACCGCCAGCACCACCAGCGCGCGCACGCCGGCCGGCAGTTCCTCCAGGCGCCTGGCGATCGCGGGGAGCGCGGTTTCGTCGCCCACCAGCAGGTGCCAGTCGAAGCCCTCGGGAATCACAAACGAGCCGCGCGGGCCGCCCACGCCGAGATGCTGGCCGGCCGCAGCCTGCGCGGCCCAGGTGGAGGCAGGGCCATCGCCATGCAGCACAAACTCGATGTCGAGTTCGCCCGCGACCGGGTCATAGCGGCGCGGCGTGTAATCGCGCGCCGCGGGTTTCTGCACGCCTTCGGGAAAGACCGGGCCGTTGGGGCCGGCTACCGGCAGTATGGGCTTGTCCTGTCCGGCCGCCGGGAAGAACACCTTGACGTGATCGTCGAAGGACGCGGAGACAAAGCCTTTCAGGTCGTCGCCGGCCAGCGTGACGCGCAGCAGTTGCGGGGAGACGGCCTGGGTACGCACCACTTGCAGCAGGCGCATCTTGAGTTCATGGCGAACGCGTTGCACGGTGAGGTCGCGAGTATGCATGGATCTCCTTGATGACTGGGAGTTGGAATTCGGGATATGGAGTGTCGGGAACCGGGTCAGCACTCAGGTAGCGCCCTGCCCGGCATTGATCTCCGCCGTGGCCCGCGCCAGGATGGCGGCGATGCGGCGCTGCTCGGCCGGCGTGGCCTCGGTGCGCATCAGCAGCGCGCGCTTGAGCGCCAGGCGCGCCTCGACGAACTCGGGCAGCCACCCGCCTTCGGCTTCACGCTCCTCGCCGCCCTCCGCCCCTTCGCCTGACAGCGCGCGCCGCACCCACTCCATCTTGCGCGCCACGTGCTTGAGCTTGTTGAGCATCAGCGCCAGCCGCTCGCGGTTGGCTTCGAGATGCGCCCGGCCCGGCTCCGCCAACTGGTAGCGCTTCTTGTTGCCCTCGGTATCCACGGTGGCATAGCCGACTTCTTCCAGGAACGTCAGCGCGGGATAGACCATGCCGGGGCTGGGCTTGTAGAAACCGTTGGTGCGGGTTTCCAGTGCCTTGATCAGTTCATAGCCATGGCTGGGCTTTTCCTCCAGCAGGGACAGCAGCATCAGCTGGAGATCGTCCGAACTGAACTTGCGGCCGCGGCGCCAGCTATCGCCGTCACCGTCGAAGCCGTCGCCGCCGCCAAAGAAGCCGCCCGGACCGCCGCCATGGCGATGGTGGCCAACAGCATGTATGRCATGGCGCGCCCCGGGCAACGAGGGATGGGCGGAGAAATGAGACGACAGGTGAGCCAGCATGTGATGGCTAAGCCTGCCCAGAAGCGGATGGTGACGCACGATCGCAACCCCTACTATCGAAAGACATATCGTAAGATATATATCTTAAGTAAGGATGTCAAGGCGATCCTGGCAGGCGCGGCCAGGGGAAACCGGCCCGCCGGGCCTGCGCCATTGCGCGCGCAGGCCGGTGAAACGCGGAGGGCCAGCGCCTGAAGCGCCGGCCCTCCGAGCCTACTTGGCGCCCTTTGCCGTGGTGTAGCTCGCGATCAGGTTGCGATAGTCTGGAATGTGATTGGAGAACAGCGTGCCCAGTCCCTCGATATCGTTGCGCCAGTCGCGATGCAGCTCGCAGGCGATGCCGAACCAGCTCAGCATCTGCGCGCCGGCTTCCGCCATGCGGCTCCAGGCGGCATTGCGGGTGATCTCGTTGAAGGTGCCGGAGGCGTCCGTCACCACGAAGACGTCATAGCCTTCGGCCAGCGCCGACAGCGCGGGGAACGCCACGCAGACCTCGGTCACCACGCCCGCGATGATCAGTTGCTTGCGGCCGGTGGCCTTGACCGCCTTGGTGAAGTCCTCGTTGTCCCAGGCGTTGATCTGGCCCGGCCGCGCAATGTAGGGGGCATCCGGGAAGGTCTGCTTCAGTTCCTGCACCAGCGGCCCGTTCGGACCATCTTCGAAGCTGGTGGTCAGGATGGTAGGCAGGTTGAAATACTTGGCCAGGTCCGCCAGCGCAAGCACGTTGTTCTTGAATTTGTCGGGCTCGATATCGCGGACCAGGGATAGCAGGCCAGCCTGGTGATCGACCAGGAGGACGGCGGCCTGGCTCTTGTCCAGGCGCTTGTACGGGGTAGTCATGCGAATCTCCTTTTTGAGGATTAACGATTAACAACGGTCAATCGCGATGAAGGCTCATCGATTGACGTTCAGCCGCGCCGGGAATCCAGCGTTTCGCGATCGGATGCAAACTGCCTGGCCTGCCGCGGCCCCTGAGGGCCGCCCCATCCTGATGCGCGCTTACTGCACGCGCCTCTCCTGCACTGCCTCGATACGCCCGAAGCGGCCGCTGCGCAGGTCCTGCAGCGCCTGCGCGATTTCTTCCTGCGTGTTCATCACGAACGGCCCATAGCTGGCCACCGGTTCGTCGATGGGGTCGCCATGGAGCACCAGCACCACGGCGGCGCTGGTAGCCTCCAGCGCAAAGGCGGTGCCCGCGCGGCCAAGCAGCACCATCTGCCCGGCCTGCGCGACCTGGCTGCCGTTGACCCGCACACTGCCGCGCAGCGCAACCAGCGCCACGGTGCGGCCCTCGGGCGCCTGCAAGTCGACATCCGCGCCCTCGCGCAACTGCAGATCCCAGACATCCATCGGCGTGAAGGTGTGAGCGAGTCCGCGCGCGCCCTGATGTTCGCCGGCAATCACGCGCATCCGGCCAGCGCCGCCCGGCAAGGGCAGCGAAGGAATGTCCGCCGACAGGATGGTCTGGTAGCCCGGCGCCGCCATCTTGTCGCGGGCGCGCAGGTTCACCCACAGTTGCAYCATTTCCAGGGTGCCGCCGGTGCGGGTGAAAGCTCCCGAGTGGAACTCTTCATGCAGGATGCCGGACGCCGCCGTCATCCATTGCACGTCGCCCGGGCCGATGCGTCCGCCCTGCCCGGTGGAGTCGCGGTGTTCCAGCTCGCCCTGATAGACGATGGTCACGGTCTCGAAACCGCGGTGCGGATGCTCGCCCACGCCGCGCTTGCGGGTGGCGGGCGTGAATTCGGCCGGGCCGGCATGGTCCAGCATCAGGAACGGGCTCATGTGGCTGCCAAGGCTCTGCTGGGAGAACAGCGTGCGGACTGGAAAGCCGTCGCCCACCCAGTGGGCATGCGGGCTGCTATAGGTGCCGATGATCTGCTTCATGAAGCTTCCTGGACGATGGGGGCTGACTGCGCCTCTGTTGAAGAAAAGCTTAGGCGGTCCCCAGGCCCGTCGGTAGTCGGCGTGCGCTATCCTCAGTGTCCTATTGATAGGACGATGCCCCCGATGCACCCCGACCTCAACGACCTCTTCTACTTCGCCCAGGTGGTGGATCACCAGGGCTTCGCGCCGGCAAGCCGTGCCCTCGGCATTCCCAAGTCAAAGCTGAGCCGCCGTATCGGCGTACTCGAAGAGCGCCTGGGCACGCGCCTGATCCAGCGCTCGACCCGGCATTTCTCCGTCACAGAGATCGGGCAAAGCTATTACGGCCACTGCAAGGCCATGCTGGTCGAGGCGGACGCCGCGCAGCAGGCCATCGACCTGACGCGTTCCGAGCCCCAGGGCATCGTCCGCCTGGCTTGCCCGGTGGCGCTGCTGCACGCGCGGATCGGCGCCATGGTGGCGGAGTTCATGGCGGCTTACCCAAAAGTGATCGTGCATCTGGAGGCCACCAACCGCCGCGTGGACGTGATCGCCGAGCGCATCGACGTGGCGATCCGGGTCCGCGTGCCGCCCTTGCGCGACAGCGATCTGGTGATGCGCACGCTGGGCAGGCGCGCCTGGTGCCTGGTCGCGAGCCCCACGTTGCTGGCCGAGCGCGGCCTGCCCGCCGTGCCGGCCGACGTGGCCGCGCTGCCGACGCTCGACTGGGGCCCGCCGCAACCCGCGCATAGCTGGCAACTGGAGGGCCCCGATGGCGCCGGCATGGAAATCCGGCACAGCCCGCGCCTGGTCACCGACGATATGCTGGCCCTGCGCCTCGCCGCGCTGGCGGGGGTCGGCGCGGTGGCATTGCCGAGCATGGTGGTGGAGGACGAGCTGAAGCAAGGCCGGCTTGTCATGCTGGTGCCGCAATGGCGGCCAAGGGGCGGCGTCATCCATGCCGTGTATCCCTCGCGCCGGGGGCTGCTGCCCGCGGTGCGCGCCCTGATCGATTTCCTGGCCCTGCGCTTCGAGCAGATCGTGGAGGAATAACGCCAGCGGGCAAGCCGGCGTGTTACCGGCGGCGGTCCCGGCACAGTCTTGTCGGCGCATTCCGCCAGCCGCTTCCGACCTCGGAACGGCTCTGCGCACAGCCCGCTAGAACACGAGCGTCGCCGTGCCCATGAAGGTTCTGGTACTTTCCATGCGATTCTGGCTCGCCACCGTCGGCACCCAGCGCAGGCCGAGCGAAAGCGTGCTCTTGGCAGCGATCCTGGTGTCGTAGTTGATGACCGGCCCGATCGCCCAGTCGTGCCCGCGGAAGCCATTGAGGCGATCCGCGGTGGGTCCGCTGTCGTTACCGAGCTGCTGCGTGGTGCCGACGATCAGCCCCGCGCTGAAGGATTTGGTGAACAGCTTGCGCGCCATGACGTCAAGCGTGAAGAGCGGCGCATTCTGGTAGTTGGTGGCGTTGTTGCGCGTGTAGAACTGCAGGCCGGAAACCACATCGAACTGCCACCCCTGCTCGGGCAGGATCTTGGTGTACGCCACCTGCGGCACAAAGGTCCAGTTGTTCAGGCCCGTGTTGGCCAGCGCGTTGGCATCGTAGCTGCCCGTGGGCGCCCAGATGTTCAGGCTCAGCGCCACGTGCTCGGTCTGGGAGAAGTGATAGCCGGCGATAACCGGTGTGAAGTAGATATCGAACAGGCCGGACGCGGTGTCCTGGCTGCTACCGTTGAAACGCCCGAGCGTCACGTTGGCACCCACCTTGTTCCACAGATAGGGCAGCGTGAAGCTGGAGGCAAAATTCCACGCGCCGGTCCTGGTGTCCCAGACCTTCATGATGGTGGCCAGCGTAAAGGCTACCTCGCCGCTGATGCCGAGCGAGGCCTGCCCCCCGATCGGCACCTGGCGTCCGCCGTCGACAGAGCCATTCAGGTACATCTCGGCCAGGTTGACAGCCAGGATCGGCTCCGGCGATACGATGCCGGCATTCGGCACCACGCTGGTGCCGGAAATGGGTCGGCCCAACGCGCCCTCCGTGGCATGCGCCGACACCGCAGCGAGCAGCAGTGGCAACACAATGGCGAGAGGCTTCGTCTTCCTGGGGTGCATTTAGGTTTTCCCTTGTAGTCGGGTGATCGGCAATCTTGTGTTGGCCGGCCGCTGGTTGCGCGCATCGCACCGCTCCGGCAAAGGTTACAGATTTTGCCCGAAAAGCGGTTTCGCCAGAATTGGTGTTTTTCCCGCCAGAGAAAAAAACCCTCGGCCGGGGTGGTCGAGGGCTAAGTGTGAAAAGGCGGGTCGCGAGGTCCGCCCCAGCCGCAGATCATGAGCAATCAGGCGCATGGCGCAATCACCTGACCGGGTGAGGTTCGTCACGCTGCCTGCCTTGCCCGGACTCGACATCGGCAACCAGCACGCGATAGAGATCCCGCGCCAGCGCTCTCGGCTGGGCAGCGCGACGGGCCGCGGCCGGGGCCACCACGCACAAGTGGACTGACGGGGGTGGCATGAATGGCACCGCCGGCTCCAGCACCGCGAGATGTCTTTCGGCCAGGTATCCCGGCAAGCCCACCTCGGGCAGCAAGGTCACGCCAAGCCCGGCGGTCAGCAAGTCCATCAGGACGCCGGCAGACTGCGCGCGAACGCGTGGCTCGCCGCCGGCCAGCACCGCGCGGAACCAGACGCCGAGATCCGCGGAAAGGCCCGGCATGCTGTCTTCCAGCAACCACGGCCAGGCATCAACCCTGGCCGCCATGAATTCGGCGTGGCGCAGGCGGGAGCATACGGGCACCATCCGGCAGCGCATTTCCACGCAGTCCGTGACCACCTGGAATGCGTCGTCCGCGCCAAGGGAAAGCCCGAGATGGATGTCCGCGCGGCGCAGTGCCTGCATCAGCGCGGCGTCCGTCGCCATGGGCACCAGCATGGCATCCATCAGCGGATGCATCCTGCGGACATGGCCAAGGACGTGCGGCGCCACCAGTTCCGCCACGCCCGAGACACCGATACGCAAGCTGCCGGACGCCTGCACAGCCGGCTCACCCGCGCGGCCGCCAACGAGGCTCGCCCAGATATCCAGCATGCCGCGCACCTTGGGCGCCATATCGACAGCCAGCGGCGTTGGACAGAGCGCCCCGTCGGACTGGACATGAAACAAGGTGCCGACCCGCTCTTCCAGCGAGTGCAACTGGTAGAGCACGGTAGCGCGGGATACCCGCTGCCTGTCCGCCACGAAGGCAATCGAGCCGGCATTCAGCAGGGCGATGAATGTCTGCAGCACGCGCGTGTTCACCCTGCGGGCAGGCATGCAGCTTCGCGGATCCCTTGCCGCGCCCACGCTTTCCTGCCCGCCCGTCCCATCTGCGCCGGGCACCCTGTCCGCCGATGTGATCGCATTCGATTGGCGCGAATCAAGGGCTTGGCGCATGGATGGCTCCGGAGCATCGTGATGAAACTGGCGCCTGCCCTGGCATCAGGCCAGTGCCCCACCTACCTGAGTCCGATATTTTGGAAAATTTGGTTTCCAGTCTCGGCGGCCGTGCTGGCGCGCTAGTCCTCAGTGACGAACTTTAGTTCTATCGTTTCCAATATCAACATTTTCCCCATCTGAAATCTATCGGCGTGTGTATTGAATTCTTCTGGAGGGGAAACGGGGGTCGATTGACGCTACATGCGGCGAATTCGCCACGCTTCGCGCAAACGAGGCGGTACTTTGCCTTGCTGCGCTGCGGAATGCCCCAGCCGTCCGCGCTTCTGGTCCGGACGGCTACCAAATTTTGCTAAATCTGGCGGGACCGGGACCGGCATGCCGCACAGGAGGAAATCCGGCTACTCTGTGCGACCTCTGGCGCCTTAGATGCGGAAATCCGCCGCCATGTCTGCATCCGTACGCGCCTCCAGGCGGCCAGAGCGGCAAGCGGCGACAAACACGTCATAGTCGCGCTCGACCTGATCCGCATACGCGTTCGAATACGCCAACAGCGCATCGGCCATCGCATCGCTATTGCCAAGGTAGCCGCTGATCTCCAGCGCCATCCCGCTGGCCTTGGCATGGGCTCGCGCCAGCACCCAGCCGCACACCGCCGCGAACTCGCTGAACAGTTCGATATCCATCAGTTCGATCTCGGGCGACAGCTTCATGTCGCGCAGTTGCCGCATATAGAAATGCCGGCCGGACGGCCCGTTGTTCCAGCCAAGGAACACGTCGCTGGCCGCCTGCATC
>NZ_JBFTLX010000181.1:0-16658 GCF_056396665.1 Cupriavidus sp. 05T313
GCCCGCCCTGGTGGTGTTCGCGTCCTGGCGGCCGGGCCGCGCGCTGGCGGGTGCCTTGYTGTTTGCTGCCTTCGATGCGCTGCAACTGCGCCTGCAACAGAGCGGTGCCAGCCTGCCGGGTCTGCCGCCGCTGCCGTATCAGCTGTACCTGATGCTGCCGTACGTGCTGTCGATTCTCGCGCTGGTGCTGGTGGCGCGGCGCGCCACATACCCGCAGGCGCTGATGAAGCCCTATCGCAAGGGCGAACGCTGAGTCCAATCACACGTAGCGAATAACAAACAACCACTATGCTCGATCTTATCCTGCGCAACTGCACGCTCCCCGATGGCCGCACCGGCATCGATATCGGCATCGCGGGCGACCGCATCAAGGCAGTCGAGCCGGCGCTCAAGGCGCCAGCGGCGGCCGAGGTCGATGCGGCGGGGCAGCTTGTCACGCCGCCCTTTGTGGATGCGCATTTCCATATGGACTCCACGCTGTCCTACGGTTTGCCGCGCATCAACCAGTCGGGCACGTTGCTCGAAGGCATTGCGCTATGGGGCGAGCTCAAGCCGCTGCTGACGCAGGATGCCATCGTCGAGCGGGCACTCGCCTATTGCGACTGGGCGGTGGCCAAGGGGCTGCTGGCGATCCGTTCGCATGTGGATGTGTGCGATCCGCGCTTGCTTGCCACCGAGGCGCTGCTGCACGTGCGCGAGAAGGTGCGGCCTTACCTTGACCTGCAACTGGTAGCCTTTCCGCAGGACGGCGTGCTGCGCGCGCCCGGCGCGCTCGACAACCTCAAGCGCGCCCTGGGCATGGGCGTCGACGTGGTGGGCGGCATCCCGCATTTCGAGCGCACCATGGCCGATGGCGCGGAGTCCGTGCGCATCCTGTGCGAGCTGGCCTGCGAGCGCGGGCTGCGGGTGGACATGCATTGCGACGAGAGTGACGATCCGCTGTCGCGCCATATCGAGACACTGGCATGCCAGACCGTGCGGCTCGGGTTGCAGGGCCGGGTCACGGGTTCGCACCTGACCTCGATGCATTCGATGGACAACTACTACGTGTCCAAGCTGATTCCGCTGATTCGAGAATCCGGTGTGGCGGCCATCGCCAACCCGCTGATCAACATCACGCTGCAGGGCCGGCACGACACCTACCCGAAGCGGCGTGGCATGACCCGCGTGCCGGAGTTGCTGGCCGGGGGCGTGCCGGTGGCATTCGGCCACGATTGCGTGATGGATCCCTGGTACAGCCTGGGCTCCGGCGACATGCTGGAGGTGGCGCATATGGGCCTGCATGTGGCGCAGATGACGGGGCAGGAGGCGATGCGCGCGTGTTTTGCCGCCGTCACCGAGACGCCGGCGCGGATCCTCGGGCTGGAGGGCTACGGCATCGCACCGGACTGCCGCGCGGACCTGGTGCTGCTGCAGGCGCGCGACCCGGTCGAGGCAATCCGCTTGCGCGCTACCCGTCTGCTCGTGCTGCGGGCGGGCAAGGTGGTGGCGAGCACGCGTCCGGCTACCGCCACCTTGCACCTGGATGGCAGGCCCGGGCAGGTCAGTTTCCAGCCTTGAGTCCGGTTTTGGGAAGACTGGGAAGAAATTGCAGGGCAGGTGTTGACAGCTGATTATGTAATCAGCATAATGTTGTTCTTCGCAGCGCTGCAGCAGAAAAGCAGTGAGACGAAGCCCAGATGGCGAAATTGGTAGACGCACTAGGTTCAGGTCCTAGCGGTGGCAACACTGTGGAGGTTCGAGTCCTCTTCTGGGCACCAAGACTCGATGAAAAAGGCCGTTGCTTATGCAGCGGCCTTTTTCTTTTGTGCCGCGCGATCTGTGCCGCGGCAAGGCCTTCTGGTCTGCTCAAGGTCCTGCGGACCAGGATTGCATCCTCCACTCATCGTCGTCCGCGGACTGGCTTGCCGATGTGCCATCGGCCCTCAAGGCCGATACCGGCGTCAGCCGCCCTACATAAGCCAGCTTGCGCGTGACCTGGAAAGAGGGCACGTCGCCTTCCCGCATATGCAGCAGGTCGGCCGGCGAGACCGCGTCGTCCGCCGCGCTTGTCAGCGACAGGCCGGCCGCCCGGTAGGACGCGAGCACCAGTTGCGAGCAGAAGAAGCTGTTGCGCGCATCCAGCTCGTTGGGCGCCATCTGGATGGCGCTGAAGCTGCGCATGCAGGCGTTGCGGACCACGCCGGGCACACCCGGCAGTTCGCACAGACGCCGCTCCAGCGAAAACGGCGCATGCATGGCGATGCCGAGATGGTTATACGGCTGGCCTACCTGGGCCATCGCGAAGGCATGCAATTTCAGGCGCATACCATCGTCGAGCCCGGGGTGGCGGTAAGCCACGATGATGTCGCCGTCATTCAGCGCCTGTTGCAGCGGATAGACCCGAACGCCAGAGCCCACTGCCTCCACCACATTGCCGCCGCCCACATAGACGGCCGAATGGCTGACCTGCGATATCGTCGCCAGCCGGATCGCCGAAGAGTTGAATGAGGTGGCTGCCGAGAGCAGGATATCGCCGACCTGCAAGGCGCCGTATTTTTCGGGGAAGCGCCTGCCGGACTTCACCGCGGTGCCGAACAGGTAATCGAGGAAGGCGTAGTGCGCCGAGTAATTCTTGTCGATCGCCTCGTCATCCGAGGCGTGGTGCCAGTGATGGAAATCCGGCGTCACCACCAGGTAGCGCAGCGGGCCCCACGGCAGGTGGACATTGGCGTGGTTGAATACCGCCTGGAAGCCCACGATGATGATGTACGCGTCGATGACAGCCTTGTTGAACCCGAGCACATACAACGGCGCCAGCACCAGCACCCGCGTGAATACCAGTTCGAGGATGTGCTGGCGCGAACCGGCGAGCCAGTCCATGGTCTTGGTGCTGTGGTGCACGGAATGGAATTTCCACAGGAAGGGCACCTCGTGATAGGCCCGATGGGTCCAGTACTGCGCCAGGTCGGCTGCCAGTATGCACAGCAGCAGTTGCAGCAGGAAGGGGATACCTCCCACGAAAGCATGCACGCTGTCGCGTACCAGCCAGCCGAACAAGCGGAAGATCAGGAAGTTGACCGTCAGCAGGATCAGGCCAACGATGAAGTGATTGACCGCGAAATGCACGAGGTCGGTCTGCCATTCGCGGCGAAATACGGCTTGCCCGCGATAGAGCGGGAACATCTTTTCGATGACCACGAAAATCAGTGTCGAGCCCAGCAGGTCGAGGATGAACCAGTCCAGGCCGATATATGGCGTGTGGTCCGGGAAGTCCCCCACCGGTACTCGCGAGCCACCGAGCGCCACGGCCAGCGCCACGAGCGCGAAGGCAGCGGCATTCAGACTGCGGCGGCGCCCCAGCACCAGGTTGCTCAGCGACAGGCCGCCTGACACCAGCAGCGCGGCAAACAGGACGTGGCGCAATACGTCGACCGAATACTTGTGGCGCAGTTCGGGCGTGGTCAGGTATTGCGGGAAATGGAAAGCGATCACGCCCAGCAGGCTGAGTCCGCCCAGGGCCAGCGCAAGGATGGCCGTGATCAGGCCGCGTCCGGCCGCAAGCTCGCCGCTGCTGCCCAGCAGGTCGCGCGTATCGCGCAACACGTTGTGCACCGGGGCGATTGGCAGTTTCCCGGCTGCGCCGTTCTGTTTCATTTTTGAATCATCGGACCCGCCAGGATTTTCAGGCCTGTCGGTCGAATCGCTATTTATCCGCATCTTCCGCTATTCCGTTGTTTTGCTTCTTCTTGTTCTGCTACGGCTGGCGCGCCGGGCATCGCTGCCGGGCCTGGCTGCCAGCCGCGATCCTAGCGGAGCGCTTTCGATTTGCATAGCAATGTGGCGCCGTCCGACACGTTCCGGCCGGCAGGCGAACGGTCCTGTGCGGCGCCCCACGCAAGGCGTGCCAGCGCCCTAACGTTTGGCCAGTGTTTGACCTATGCTCTAGCAAAGCCGACATGGTTCATTTCAGCCAGGGGTTGYAGTCATGGCCAGGCGCGTGTCATCTGCTAGCGCAACAGGAGGCGGTGCCAGCACCGCTGGTACTGGTCATTGCGCGCACGCTGTCCACTCCCATCCGTGCCGCCAGTGCTGTTGCTCGATTCTTGCGATGCTGCTGGCAGCCCTGGTGCAGGCCGAGGAGCGCCCCACGCCCGGCAACGCCGGCCTCGGCTGGAACCAGCCTGAATCTGATCCGTACGCGCAGGTTGCCAGCAATGCTCCGCCGTCGTCTGAGCAGGCTGCCGGCAACGCCTTGGCGCTGCCTCCGCAGATTGTCGGCAGCGACCTCCCGGATCCGCCTGCGCCGGCAGCGCGGCTCGCCGTGGAGGATACGCAGCCACCTCTGGTGGCGTCGATCGGCAAATGGGCCTGGACCGGCGGGTCGCCTCCTCCCGGTGCGGACAATGACGCCCCCGGTCCCTCGGCGGCCGTGCTCGATCCGATATATGCCGGACCGGCCAACGGGCCGCGGCCAGCCAAACTTTCCCTGCACCTGGACGATGTCACATCTGCCACCGGCTTCGTCGGCAACCGGATGCAAAGCATGGCTGTCGCGCTGGATACCGTACTCCCGCGCAGTGGCGGCCTGACGATTCAACCGCGCTTGCAGCTCGCCTATCAGCCTGCTCCCGACAGAAGTGCATCCGGCTTCCTGGCCGGGCAGCAGGCAGACGCAAGCGCCGCGGAAGTCGTCCTGCGGGTCTATCGCACACAGCCGAGTCGGCTTACCGGAGTCAACGGTGTGTATCCGTTTGTCGAGGCCGACCTGTGGCAGGACCGCAAGCAGGTGATCAATATCAACGGCACACGCATCGATCCCGACATGCTGCGCGGACTTCTCTCTGTCAATCTCGGAGCGCACGGCAGCACCAACGGCGGCGTCAAGCTCTGGGTCAAGCTGAAAGCCGGCCGCAATCCTGGCGGCACTCTGGGGGCGCGCTACCGCTGGTAGGGGCGAGTCGCGCGCTTGCGCTGCGCCGGATTCAGCCGGTTCACCGCCGCATGAAGGGGCCTTCCCACCCAATCAAAGAAGAGGGCTTGCATTTCTGCGCCGTTGCGCTAGAATGCCGTCTTCGCGTGCGGCTGTAGCTCAGTTGGATAGAGTACTTGGCTACGAACCAAGGGGTCGTGGGTTCGAATCCTGCCAGCCGCACCACCAATGACAAGGGTCAGCACGTTTCGCGTGCTGACCCTTTTGTCTTTCTCGGGCGCCGGGATACACCCAGGGGTACACCGAAGAATGGGCTGTCTTGTGCCGGGGTGAGGGCGGGCAGGTCGATTGTTTGTGTTTTCGATTCCTTGGCCTGACTAGCGCGGGCGAGTTGAAGACGCCTTCCTTACTCTTGTTGCAGTTTCGTGCGATTGTCAGCGGCTGCACTAGCCGCGCCGAACCCGTCAACAAGCCAACTCCATACCGTCTCCTCCTCCATCCATGTCCTCCGAAATTGAAAAAGCTGCGGCCATTGTCTGGGTCAAGATCCAGATGGCGAAGCACGGACTCTCCTTGGCAGACCTGGAGGATGCTGGCTGTTTCCCGTTGCCGGAACCGGAACAGAAGCCAGTGGCACGCTATCGCGACGCGGAGGGGCGAAGCTGGGACGGGCAGGGCGAGATGCCTTCCTGGTTGCTGCGGGCGGTCAGCGCGGGCCAGAGCCAGGAGCATTTCCGGGTCGTCGGATGACCGGGCGCAATGCCGCCTTTCGCCCGTCCAAATGCTGGCGCCAGCATTTCATGGGATGACGAAGTATAGTTTTCCATTTTTTGGGATCCGCCCGCAGTACCTCGCTCAAGTAAATCTCATGGTGCTTTCCGGTTCGGACTGCATGCATGTCGATATATTCATGCTTTTGCGTTGACGTGCGCGGGGCGCTTTCCGCGTCAGGCTGGCGGGAGACGCCGGGGTGGAAACACCACGCTCACGCGCAGGCCGCCGCTGCCGGGAGCCTGGCCGAGTTCGACGCGGGCGCCATGCCGGTCGGCGATCTGCCTGACGATCGACAGCCCGAGTCCACAGCCGTCGGCGCGCGAGCCGCGCAGGCGATAGAAGCGGCCGAATACCTTGGCCCGCTCGTCGGGCGGAATGCCAGGGCCGCTGTCGTTGACATTCAGCACGGCGTTGCCCGTTGCGTCGCACGCCACCGACACGTCGATTTGTCCGCCTTCCGGCGTGTAGCGGATCGCGTTGTCGACCAGATTGGCTGCAAGCTCGCGCAGCAGCAGCGGTTGTCCCGTCATCCATACCGGCCCGCTGCCGTCGAAGCCGAGGTCAATGCGCTTTTCGAGCGCTTGCGGCAACAGGTCGAAGCTCGTCTGGCGCACAAGCTCGGTCAGGTCGAGCCCCACGTCATCCACGACGTGGCCTGACTCGCTGCGCGCGAGCGCCAGCAGTTGCTGGATCATGCGTGAAGTGGCATCGGTGCTGTCATGGATCTCCTTCACGATTTCGCGCACGCGGCGGGCGTCGTGCTGCGCCAGCGCCAGCGCCGCCTGCGCCTTGAGCACCGTAAGCGGCGTCTTCAACTGGTGCGACGCATCGGCGATGAACTGCCGGTGCGCCTCGTTGAGCTGGCGCTGCCGGCCGGTGTGGAGATTGATCGCCTCGATCAGAGGAATCACTTCGCGCGGCACCGTTTGCGTGGCAATCGGTGTGAGGTCGGTCTGGTCGCGGCCTTTGATTTCGTCGCGGATACGCCGTAACGGCAGCAGGCCGCGCCGGACGCCGAGCGCGATCAGCAGCGCGGCCACTGCGATCAGGGTCAGCTGCATCGCGCTGGTGTCGAACAGCATGCGCCTGGACAAGGCTTCGCGCGCCCCCGTGGTTTCACCGACCTGGACCAGCAAGGGGCCGCAAGGCACGGCCTCGTATACCGGTCGCCGCAGCGCCACCAGCCGTACCGGCTCGCCGTTGTACATGGCGTTGTGGAACAACGGCTGGTCGCCCGCAGGCACGGTGGGCGGAGCGGGCAGGTCCTCCTGGCCCGTGACGAGCGATGGCGGATCAAGGCAACTCACCTTGTAGAAGATCCGGTCCTGCGAGCGGGTTTCGAGCATCTCCAGCGCGGCGTACGGCACGTCGACGGTCAGCTCGCCGCTCTGGACCGAAACCCGCTCCGCCATGGCAAGCGCTGAACCGAGCAGGGTACGGTCATAGGCCTGGTTGGCCTGCTCCAGCGTGCGCACGTAGTTGATGCGGAATCCGACTATCCAGACGACGGACAGCGGAATTAGCAGCCACCGGAGGAGGTGGTTACGCAGTCGAATCATCGACCGCTTCCAGGCGGTAGCCGAGTCCGCGCAGGGTCCGGATGTGGGTACCGCTGCCCTCGAGGCGCTTGCGCAGCCGATGCACGTAAAGTTCGACGGCCTCCGCGCTGACCGCGTCGTCGAGCGAGCATAACTGCGCGCACATCTCCTGCTTGCTGACCGG
Source organism: Cupriavidus sp. 05T313 (assembly GCF_056396665.1). Lineage (NCBI taxonomy): Bacteria > Pseudomonadati > Pseudomonadota > Betaproteobacteria > Burkholderiales > Burkholderiaceae > Cupriavidus > Cupriavidus sp. 05T313. The sequence continues at coordinate 7,409 of NZ_JBFTLX010000181.1, forward strand.
CCGGCCGGCGCGTGTGATCAGGGTCTCCAGCACGCCATGCTCGCGCCGCGGCAAAACCAGCGGCTGGCCGGCCACGCTGAACTCCATGGCCACGCTGTCGAAGCACAGGCGGCCCATCTCGAACAGAGCATGCGTGCTGCCCTGCCGGCGCCGCGCGATGGCGCGCAACCTGGCCACCAGTTCGGCCAGGTCAAATGGCTTTGGCAGGTAGTCGTCGGCGCCCGCGTTCAGCCCGCGCACCCGGTCGGGTGTTTCACCCGACGCAGTGAGGATCAGCACCGGCACATCGTCGCCACGGGCGCGTGCACGGCGCAGCACTTCGATGCCGCTGATTCCCGGCAGCGCCAGGTCGAGCACGACCACGTCGTAGCGTTCCGCCTGGAGCAGCTGGTCCGCGTGCAGGCCATCGGACACGACATCGAGCACCATGCCGGCGGCACCCAGGGCCTCCGTCAGCGAGCGCGCCAGTTTCGGGTTGTCTTCGACCAGCAGCGTGCGCATGGGGTCAACCCTCGCCGGCACTGCCGGTATGGGTGCAAAGGGCATTGGCGTCGCTATAATGGCGCGCCGGCTGGAGGAAACATGACATCGAGGGCATGGTTGATCGGGCTCCTGTTACTGCTGATGCTACCCATGGCGAGGGCCCAAGTCCCCGAGGGTTATCCCGCGGATTACGCGGCGACCATCGCGGCGGCGAAGCGTGAGGGCAGGGTGGTTGTTTACTCGCCCACCGACATGGCAGAGGCCCGGTACCTGATTGCGGATTTCAAATCCTTGTACCCCGGTGTCGATGTCGAGTACCACGATCTCAATAGCACCGAGGTCTACAACCGCTTCCTGAAAGAGGTTCAGGGTGGCAGCGCCACGGCCGACGTGCTGTGGAGTTCGGCSATGGACCTGCAGGTCAAGCTGGTCAACGATGGCTATGCCCTGCAGTACGCGTCGCCGGAGCGTGCCGGCCTGCCTGACTGGGCGGTCTGGAGGAACGAGGCCTGGGGCACGACGCTTGAGCCAGTCGGCTTTGCCTACAACAAGCGCCAGCTGGCCGCCGCCGAAGTGCCACGCACGCACGCCGATTTCATTCGTCTGCTCACGGCCGCTCCCGGACGCTTCAAAGGCCGCGTGATCACCTACGACCTGGAGAACTCGAGCCTGGGCTTCCTGTTCGCCACGCAGGACGCGAAGGCATCCGGCATGTGGTGGGACGTGGCCCGGGCGCTCGGTGCCAATCAGGTCCGGCAAGTCCCGAGTACCGCTGCCATGCTGGAGAGCGTGGCCTCCGGCGAAAGCCTGCTGGCCTACAACCTGTTGGGTTCCTATGCGTACAACAAGGTGCGCACCGATCCGGCGATCGGCTTTGTCTATCCGCAGGACTACGTGCTGGTCGGCTCGCGCATTGCGTTTATCCAGCGGCGCGCGGCGCATCCCAATGCAGCCAGGCTGTGGCTCGACTACATGCTGTCGAAGCGCGGCCAGACCGTGCTGGCAAACCAGCTGGGTTTGTTTGCGTTGCGTAGCGATGCGCATGGCGGCGGCAATGCGGCAGTGCTCCGGCTCGATGCGGGCAGCAACATCCGGCCGATCGCGATCGGCGCCGGGCTGATGGTCTATCTCGACCGCAACAAACGGCAGGAATTCCTCAAGCGCTGGAAAGACGCGCTGGCACAGCCGCGCTAAGCCTAGGGCTGCACTACGGCTTGCCGCCACTGCAGGATGAAATCCCGGTAGTTCTGGTTGTTGAGATAGCCAATCAGGCCCGGCCCGACCGCGATCGGCCTCAGGCTGCCGCCAAGCCTTTGCCTGAGGCGGGCGGCGGTGAATTCGCCTTCGACGTCGTCGCGCAGCGCGTAGAGGTGTGCGCTGTTCGCAATCACGGCCTGGCCGCGCTTGGACAGCGTGTAGTCCACCCAGAGCTTTGCGGCGTTGGGATGTGCCGCCTTCTTGTTGATCACGATGATGCGTGACATGACGAGCGTGTAGTCCTTCGGGAACACATAGCCCAGCGATGGATTCTTCTGCGCCTGCGCCACCGTGTAGGCGCCCAGCAGGTTGTAGCCAACCAGCACCTGGCCCGAGGCCACGCGCCTGGCCATGGCGTCGGTCGTCAGGTCGAGGCGGGCCGCGGCCTTGCCCAGGGCGCGGGCGACATCCCAGAATGCGGGCGATACAGCGACATCCTGCGTGGCAAGAAAGAAGCCGAGTCCGGACTTTTCAATATCGTAGCTGACCACCTTTCCCTTGAAGCGCGTTGGGTCGCTGTTCAGAAGCCGGGCCAGGTCGGCATGTGTCTGCGGCACTTCGCCGGCCCGCAGCAGCTTCTTGTTGTAGGCGACGACGATCGGCTCGTAGGTGGTGGCGAAGGCCTGGTTCTTCCAACTGGCCCACTCCGGGAAGTTCGCCTTTTCCGGAGAGTCGTAAGTCATGGTGTAGCCACTGTCGACCAGCGCGGCTTGCTGATCCATGGCTGAACTCCACAGCACGTCAGCGGATTCGCCGCCCAGCTGTGTCTCGGCGACAAAGCGGTGGTACAGCACGGTGCTGTTCAGGTCTTCATAGGTGATGTCGATACGCGGATACATGGCCCGGAAATCCGCAATCAGGAATTTGGCGATGCCCGCGTCCGTGGTCGAGTAAATCACCAGCCGGCCTTCGTCTTCGGCGGCCTTGACCGTCTCCGCGTACGCCGGTGCATAGCCAGGCGGAACACTGCCCTTGGACGCATAGCCCATGAGCTCCCCAGGCTCCTGCGCCATGCCGAGCGTGCAGATCAGCCCGAACCCCAGCCCGATGAGGAATTTCATGCTTTGCCTTCCGCTTCGTCTCGTCCGCTGACCGGCACCAGCAGCAGGGGGGTGCGAGTCTTGCGCATGACTTCATGGGCTACCGAGCCGAACAGCAGGCCGGCCAGGACACCATCGCCATGCGAACCCATCAGGATCAGGTCAGCGGGCCCAAGACGGGCTTCGTCGAGGATAAGCTGGGCCACGTCGTCCCCCTCGCACACGATGATCTCGGTGATCGGCTGCGGCGGGTTCTTGTCCGTGYGCACGGCATAGAAGGCCGCGATCTGCGCTTCAATGTGCAGCTTCACCCGTTGCGCGCGATCATGGTGATACCTGTCGAGCGCGTCCTGGGGCACGTGGGAATCGATCTCGATCAGCGACTTCTCGCGCTGGTCCGGGATAACGGTGAGCACCTGCAGTCTTGCGCCCAACCGGTTGGCCAGGCCGATGGCGTAGGCCAGCGCGTCTTCGCAGCCTTCGCTCAGGTCCGCGGCATAGAGAATGGATCGGATTTCGTTGTGCATGGTGGGCTACCGTCAATGGGCATGGCCAACGATGGGGATGACCCCGAAGACAACGGTGGCCACCAGCATGACCAGCGCCGCCGACAAGGCCCAGAGCAGCGTGTAGCGCTGGTGGTCGCCGAATTCGACCTCGGCCAGGCCGACCAGCAAATAGGTCGATGYGACCAGTGGACTGAGCAGGTGCACCTGCTGGCCGATCAGCGATGCGCGCCCGATTTCAGCGGCGCCAATGCCATAGACGGCGGCCGCTTTGGCAAGGATAGGCAGGATGCCGAAGTAGAACGCGTCGTTCGAGATGAAAAAAGTAAACGGGACGCTCAGCACGCCGGTGACGATGGCCATGTAAGGGCCCATCCAGTCCGGCACGGCGCTGATCACGCTGGCCGCGATCGCGTCGACCATCTTGGTGCCCGACAGGATGCCCACGAAGATACCGGCAGCGAAGATCAGCGACACCACGGGAACAATATTGGCGGCATGCGAGCTGAGCCTCTCCTTCTGGTCCTTGAGGCTGGGGTAGTTGATCATCAGCGCCAGCGCGGAGGCCACCATGAACAGTACCTGCAACGGCATGGTGCCGAGAATCAGCAGCACCATGAGTCCCAGGGTCAGCAGGAAATTGACCCAAAGGAGCCTGGGCCTGGCGATGTCGGGGTCGCCCGCTGTCACCTGCGGCTGTGCGGCGGAAGCGGGATCCGCCGAGCCTGCCGCAATGGCGCCGAGCCGCGTGCGCTCGCGGCGCCCCAGCAGGAAGGCGACGAACAAGCCCCAGCACCCGGTGACGATCATCGGCAGGATCATCGGTACGAAGATCAGGCCCACGTCCACGCCAAGCGCGCTCGCCGCGCGCGCGGTGGGGCCGCCCCAGGGCAGGATGTTCATCAGCCCGCCAGCCATCATGATTACGCACGCCAGCACAAGGCGGCTGATGCCGAGCCGCTTGTAGAGCGGGAGCATGGCGGCGCAGGTGATCATGTAGGTGGTGGAGCCGTCGCCGTCGAGCGAGACGCACACTGCCAGCACGAAGGTGCCGACGACGATCTTCATCGGATCCCCGCCCACCATTCTCAGGATCACGCGCACCGCCGGGTCGAACAAGCCGGCGTCGATCATCACGCCGAAATACAGGATGGYAAACATCAGCATCACGCCCGTCGGCGCGAGCTTCTTGATGCCATCCAGCATCATCGCCCCCAGCTCCATCCCAAAGCCACCGATCAGCCCGAACGTGATCGGCACCAGGATCAGCGCGACCATGGCCGAAAGGCGCTTGGTCATGATCAGCGCCATGAAAACGATCACCATCGAATAGGCGAGGAGGGTCAGCATGTCGTGTATCTCCGCTCTCTCAGGCTACGAACTGGCACTGGGAAGCCGGCGTGCGCGTGTCCATATTGCGGCCCCGGTTCAGGTGGTCGTCGATTTCGGCGGCGCAGCCAAGCATGCGCGGGTAGAGGAAGATCGTGAAGGCGGCCGTCTCCAGCGCGCTTTCCGCGTACTGTCCGCCCTGGTAGGGCTGCCAGAGCATCTTGAGCAGTAGCGCGGCGATCACCGCGTCGATATTCACGCAGTAGACGGTGCGCGACACGCCCTCATCGAACAAGGTTTGCACCAGTTCACGGTAGAAGGTGTGGAACACGTTGTACTCGCCGCGGCCGGCGAGCAGCCCGGCAATGAACACCTCCCGGGGGTCGTGGTTGACAGGCTTGTCCTTGAACACCGGGTGGTTGACGCCGGGGATCTTCTGGATGTCCAGGCTGCCGGTATTCTTCTTGTTCGCCTTGTAATCGGCATAGCGTTTGACATATCGCTGCGCCAGGGCCTTGAGGTCGATACCGTGATTGGGGTCGCCTGGGTCCTTGAGGCCGGTGTCCTTGAACTGCTCGATCAGGAAGGCGATGCCTTCGTAGCCGTTGCCGCCATGCGCATAGCCGGAGTGCGTGAGAAAGCCGGCCAGCGCTTTGTTGAGCTGCACGCGGCCCGGGTCTTCGGGCCCGTCCGCCGACACCGCGCCCTTGGCGCCCTGCGCGGAGATCGTGCCCGGTCCGTTGCTTAGCAGCAGCCCGACCAGCACCTGGAACGCATACAGATCGGCAGGATTGGGTGTCAGGCCCAGGAGGGCGACAAATGCGACTTCGCTGATTGGCCGTCGCTCCAGAATGTCGCTGATCGCCATGCCGCAGAAACTGTCGGCCGCGTGCTGATTCGCCGGCACCGAGGCGCCGATCAGCGCGCCGAACAAGCGCATCCACCAAGGCAAGCTCTCCGCGGTGATCCGCGACACGCGCTTGCGCATCAGCGGCCCCCAGGCCAGCGTGGTGGTAATGGCGGCCAGTACAGCGTCTTCCGTCGGGTGGCCCGGCAGGGTGCGGAGGTAGCTGATGAACACCGACCTGGCGCCTCGGGCCTTTAGCCCATTGAGCATGGCGCCGGCGCGGCCGTCGGCCTGGTCCGCGACGAACAAGGCCGGGTCTTCGAGTTGGATCCCGCTGATGTCGAAGCTTTCGTTCATCGCATCGTCGAGGCCGGCTGCCGCGAACGCGTCGATCAGCATTTGCGACAGTGCCCGCGCGCGCTCTTGCGTGCGCGGCCCGAGGATGCTGGCCGCCGTGGCCAGTACGCTGTTGGGCGCGTTGCCGGCATCGCGCGAGGCCTGGGCGGCCGCCAGCGCGGGGTGGCCGTGCAAGTTCAGCCCGGCCCCGATGGCCACGTTGATCAATCGCTGGTCGTTGACGCCACCGGGCTCGTGCAGCAGCGCCAGGTTCACGTTGGTCTCCAGCGGATGCTGCGCCGCGTCGAGCATCGATACGCCGTGCAGGCTGGTCAACTGCGTCCTGGCATCCATCTGCGAAGCGCCCGACGTGTCTTTCATGGACTGCCGGGGTAGCATGGCACCGATCTGTTGCCGGAGGGCGGCAATCTGCTGGCCGTACGGCGCGGGCGCCTCCACCACGGCGAGATCGAGTTCAGGTGGCAGCTTCAGGCCCCGGCTGGCACTGAACCAGGGCTTGAGCTCCATCGTGCCTTCCGGCGCGAAATCGGGCTGCACGCCGTTGGCACGCATCACAGCCGTCAGCGCGGCCGGGATATCGGCGATATTGACCACCACCGCGCCCTTGGCCGAGACCACCGGGTTCTGTGGCGTGAATAGCGCATCGACGCCGAATTTTTCCATGAACCAGCGCTCTTTGGATTCGGCGTCGTCGGCGCCACCGGCCATGGCCCCGGCATGGCCGACGGCGCGTGTGAGCTTGCTCTTCCAGCGGCCGACCACGCAGGCCACCACCGGTTTGGTAAAGCTGGCATCGCGTTCGTAGTAGCCGCCTGGCTCGCAATACAGCACCGCGGCCTTGCTACGGTCGTCGTGGGCCAGCGCGAAGGCGAATTCGGGGGCGGCGTAGTGAATGTAGACATCCTTGCCGCTAGAGATCAACGTGGTCGTGCCCCAGCCAGCCATGCGCAGGTACTGCGCAATGGTGGTGGTGAAGCCGCCCGAGTTCGACAGGATCGCGATCGAGCCTTTGCGCAAGGTGTCGGCCGGCGCGTCCCCGCCCAGCGCGCCACCGATGCGAACCTGATTCCAGGCGTCGGCCACGCCGAGGCTGTTGCCTCCGAAGATATCTACGCCGTTGAGCTGGGCCAGCGCGCGGATTTCGCGGGCGTCGTGTACCGACATCTTCTCGGTTGGAATGAAGATCTTCTTGAGGTCAGGGTTGACCCGTATCAGCTCGACTACGCCGTCGTCGGCCGCAGAGGGGGGCAGATAGACCACGCCGCAATTGAAGCGGTGGCCGGCCTCCAGGCCTTCACGTACATTGTTGTAGACCGGGATCGGCCCCGCCGGCGTGTCCAGCACCTGCCCCTTGCGGCCTGGCGAGGTGCCGAACACCACGTTGCCGCCCGAGTAGGCATGGCCTACCGGCGTCACGTCGCTGGACTCGCCTCCCATAATGTTGAGCACGCACACGCGGTCCTCGCGCGTGGCCACTTCCGACAAGGATTGAATACCGACGAAATACTTGAAATCACCAACACCTTTGGCGCGCATGGTTGTCTCCTGTACAGTGACTTCAGGCGGTCACATTCAAACTGGCCGCGACTTGTGCGCGGCCACCGGCTTTCATCCAGGCGTCTACCTTACGAGCATAGTCCACCACCTCGCTCATCGCCGAGTCGAATCCAAAGCTCACGTAGGGCAGGCCGAGCGACTCGCAGGTGTCGCGCAGCACGGCCATGCCGCGGACCAGGTTCGGTCCCCCGCGTCCGACCACCACGTAGAGCGGCGCGGCGCCGTACTTGCCGAAATGCTCCCGCAGCGCGTCGGCCATGGCGCGGAAGGTCTCGAAGATATCGGTGTTGTTGGACTTGCCCCCGATGATGAACAGCACGTTGCTCTGCTTGAGCCAATGCTTGAAGCAGATGCCGGCGACAGCCTTCATCTTCTCGTACGGCGGGTTCCCGCCGAAGTCGGAAGAGATGATGGCGTCGGCTCCCAGCATTTGCGTCACCAGGGAATTCGCGCCGCCTCCGAAGGTCGGCGCCAGGATGGTTCCCTTGTCGTTGATGATGTACACGTCACTTTGCCCCTGATAGGTACGGAGCTGGTTGATCTCTTGCTCGAAGGGCGACGTGTCGACAGCAAACAGATGAGGCGGCAGGTCCAGGCGCTGCCAGCGCGGATCGTCGCGGTCGAAGCCGCACTTGAAGTCGCAGGCGACAGGCGTGAGCCGCCCGCGCTTGTCCGCGCGCATCCGGATCGGGTTGAGCTCCAGCGTGGTCATGCCGTAGTCGTGGAACAGGTCCCACAGGTTTGGCAAATGCTGCACCAGCGGCGAGATGATCTCCTTTGGCGCGTTCAGGCCGCTCAACGCGTTCGCCACGACAAAGGCCTTGAGGCCGGTCAACGGGTTGAAAGGCACGCGGGCGACCTGGCTGTCGTCCAGTTCCTCGATGTCCATGCCGCCGTGGTGGGTCAAGGTCATGGTCGGGGCGCGGAACTCGGTGGAATCGGTCAGCGAAAAGTAGATCTCGTGGTCGGAAGGCACGCCGCCTTCGAAGGTCACGCCATTGGCCTTGGCGTGCTGGTTGCCGTGGTGGTGCTCGGCAAAGTAGAGCCGCTCTTTTTCCTTGAGTGCCGATGCCAGGTCACCCACCCGGCCCAGCAGGCCGGCCTTGCCCTTCTTGCCGACACCGCCGCGGAATACCGGCTTGATGAAGACTTGTTTGTGGCGTTCGATCAGCGCTTTGATCTGGTCGTCGTTGGCGTCGGGCCCGAGTACCTCAGCCGTGGGGAAGCCCACGAGTTGCAGCAAGCGCGCGCCGTGAAGCATGCCGGTGATTTGCATGTTGTCTCCTCCGTCTATTAACTATGATCGCCGGGGCATGCTATTCCAGCGAAGCTTTCGCCCGGCTTACATCCAGGGGGCAGGGACTTCCCGCATGCAGCTGGCTGCAGGGCAGGGCGCCTCTTTGAGGGGCAGGGTGTTGAGTGCGGGGGCAACGCCTTTGCCAGATACTGATGCGCACTATGCGATGTGCGCAGGCGTCACCAGATGGAGCACTGAAGTGCTTTGCGATGGGTGATCGAAACGGCTCCTGCAATTTTTTCCAGAAAGGGCTTGTCAGGCGGGCGCCGACGCTTTAGTATTCGCCCCCTCGCAACACAAACGCCGCGCTGCAAGGCAGGCGGGGCAAGGGTTGCAGGGTTTGCTGGAAAGGTGGGCGGCGCAAAAAAGCGAGGCTTGCCGAAGCAAGAAAAGATTAAAAGTGTTTGACGAAACGTAGAAGGTTCTTCATAATCTCGTTTCTCTGCTGCAGAAAACGCAGTGACGCGGTAAGCAAAGCGAACCGCGGCYAGTTCTTTAACAAACAAACAACCGATAAGTGTGGGCGCTTGATAGCGGATGCGGAAGACTTCGGTCTTTTAGCTTACAAGTTATAAAG
>NZ_JBFTLX010000182.1:0-14432 GCF_056396665.1 Cupriavidus sp. 05T313
CCTTAAGGCGATGCGAGTTTGGCCCCCGGCCGCTCTTTTTGCCTGACGACGAGGGGAAGTCGCCCCATCCGGCGCGCCTTCTTTGCCTACTTTCTTGGCAAGACAAGAAAGTAGGTCGCCCCCCGCAGGGGGGTGAAACCGCCTTTGACTTTAGGCTTTTGAAGTTGAAATTGAAGTTGAAGTTGAGTCCAATCTCCCAGCCTCCTCATCGCTAAACAACTCCGACCGCGTCAAAAACCGCATCCCCGTCGGCCCCTCCAGCGAAAACATCCCCCCCGACCCCGCCACCACATCAATCACCAGCCGCGTATGCTGCCAGTACTCGAACTGCGCCCGCGTCATATAAAACCGCGCGCCGCCAATCTCGCCGAGGCAAACGTCGGCATCGCCGATAATCAGCTCGCCATCCGGATAGCACATCGGCGCGCTCCCATCGCAGCACCCCCCTGACTGGTGGAACATCAACGCGCCATGCTGAGCGCGCAAGCGCTCGATCAGCGCAAGCGCGGCAGGGGTGGCAACGACGCGTTGCACCGCGTCGGGTGAAGTGGCATCAGCGTTGGACATCGGGTGGCTCCTTGCCTACAGACCGTTCAGGCCACAAACCTCAGGCAGCAAAGTCCATCACCACCCGGCCTTCGATATCGCCGGCGCGCATGCGCGTGAAGATCTCGTTGATCTTCTCCAGCGGCGCGGTGGACACGGTAGCCTTGACCGCCCCATGAGCGGCGAAGTCGAGTGATTCCTGCAGGTCGCTGCGGGTGCCGACGATGGAGCCGCGGATGGTAATGCCCTTGAGCACCACATCGAAAATCGGCGTGGGGAAGTCTCCCGGCGGCAAGCCGTTCAGCGCAACCGTGCCGCCGCGCCGCACCATGCCGATGGCCTGGCCGAACGCCTTGGGCGAAACCGCCGTCACCAGCGCGCCGTGCGCGCCGCCGATTTCCTTTTGCAGGAACGCCACGGGATCGGTCGTACGCGCATTGACCGTGACCTCGGCCCCCAGCTTGCGGGCGAGATCGAGTTTCTTGTCGTCGATATCCACCGCCGCCACGCGCAGGCCCATGGCGCGCGCATATTGCACCGCCACATGGCCAAGCCCGCCGATGCCGGAGATCACCACCCATTGCCCGGGGCGAGTATCGGTAACTTTCAAGCCCTTGTAGACTGTGACGCCCGCGCACAGGATGGGCGCGATCTCGACAAAGCCCACGCTGTCAGGCAGCAGCCCTACGTAGTTGGGATCGGCAACCACGTATTCGCCATAGCCGCCGTTGACCGAATAACCGGTATTCTCCTGCTTTTCGCACAGGGTTTCCCAGCCCTGCAGGCAGTGCTCGCAATAGCCGCAGGCGCTGTAGAGCCAGGGCACGCCGACACGGTCGCCTTCCTTCACGCGGGTCACGCCGGCGCCTACCGCCGATACATAGCCCACGCCTTCGTGGCCGGGGATAAAGGGCAGGGTGGGCTTGACCGGCCAGTCGCCTTCGGCGGCGTGCAGGTCGGTGTGGCATACGCCCGAGGCTTCAATCTTGACCTGGATCTGGCCGCGTCCAGGTTGCGGCACCGGTACTTCATCGATCGTGAGCGGGGCGCCGAACTCGCGCACCACGGCGGCTTTCATCATCGCTGTCATCTCGACTCCTGATGCTGTTGGCAAGGACGCCCGCGCTGCGCGGCAGGAGGCCGGCAGCCCGGGCACCATGCCGATCATGGCATGGGCGGATACGCCCATTCTTGCGCTATATCAAAAGAAGCCGAGCGCGTTCGGGCTGTAGCTCACCAGCAGGTTCTTGGTCTGCTGGTAGTGATCCAGCATCATGCGATGGTTCTCGCGCCCGATGCCGGAYTKCTTGTAGCCRCCGAAYGCCGCATGGGCMGGATAGRSGTGATAGCAGTTGGTCCACACGCGGCCAGCCTGGATGCCGCGGCCCATGCGGAAGGCGCGCGCGCCATCGCGTGTCCATACACCGGCGCCCAGGCCGTAGAGCGTATCGTTGGCGATTTCCAGCGCTTCCTCCTCATCCTTGAAGGTGGTGACAGAAACCACCGGGCCAAAGATCTCTTCCTGGAAGATGCGCATCTTGTTATGGCCGGCGAATACCGTGGGCTTGACGTAGTAGCCGCTGGACAGGTCGCCGCCCAGCGCGTTGCGCTCGCCGCCGATCAGGCACTGCGCGCCTTCCTGCTTGCCCAGGTCGATGTAGGAGAGGATCTTTTCCAGTTGTTCCTGCGAGGCCTGCGCGCCGATCATGGTGGCCTTGTCGAGCGGGTGGCCCTGCTTGATCGCCGCCACGCGCTTGAGCGCGCGTTCCATGAAGCGCTCGTAGATCGATTCCTGGATCAGCGCGCGCGACGGGCAGGTGCAGACTTCGCCCTGGTTCAGCGCGAACATGGCGAAGCCTTCCAGCGCCTTGTCGAAGTAGGCATCGTCGGCGGACAGCACATCCTCGAAGAAGATGTTCGGCGACTTGCCCCCCAGTTCCAGCGTGACCGGGATCAGGTTCTGCGAGGCGTACTGCATGATCAGCCGGCCGGTGGTGGTCTCGCCGGTAAAGGCAATCTTGCTGATGCGAGAGCTGGATGCCAGCGGCTTGCCGGCTTCCAGGCCGAAGCCGTTGATCACATTGAGCACGCCCGGCGGCAGCAGGTCGCCGATGATTTCCATCAGCACCAGGATCGAGGCCGGGGTTTGTTCCGCGGGCTTGAGCACCACGCAGTTGCCGGCGGCCAGCGCGGGCGCCAGCTTCCACGTGGCCATCAGGAGCGGGAAATTCCACGGGATGATCTGGCCGACCACGCCGAGGGGCTCATGGAAGTGATAGGCCACGGTGTCGTGGTCGATCTCGGAGATGCCGCCTTCCTGCGCCCGGATACAGCCGGCGAAATAGCGGAAGTGGTCTACCGCCAGCGGCAGGTCGGCCGCCGTGGTTTCGCGGATGGGCTTGCCGTTGTCGATGGTCTCGGCCACCGCCAGCGTGACCAGGTTGGCCTCGATGCGGTCAGCGATGCGGTTGAGGATGTTGGCGCGCTCGGTGGTGGAGGTACGGCCCCAGGTGCCCTTGGCGCGGTGCGCTGCGTCCAGCGCGGCTTCCACGTCCTTCTGGTTGGAGCGCGGCACGCGCGTGAAGGTCTTGCCGGTGACCGGCGAGATGGCTTCGAAGTACTGGCCATCGGCCGGGGCCACCCAGGCGCCGCCGATATAGTTCTCGTACTGTTCCTTGTAGGGATACGCAACGCCCAGCTGGGCGATTTCCGCCATGTTCATGTCTCGCTCCGATTTGTGATTTCGCTCTGTACTGCGTGTCGTGCCGCTTTGTTTGCGCACGGATACCCTTCCGCAAGAGCTGTGCCCGGCGGACATTACGGAGCGAGAACGCCAGAAACCGGGCAAAGACGGCGCTTGGCCGGGCTATGCCGGCTGTAGCCGATGTGTCACGGCGCGAGGCAGTGTTCCGATCTGGAACACCAGGTGTGGCGATGCGGCGCAGCGGCGCAGTCAGCTGCCGCTGGTGTGGATCAGGAACTCGCGCAGGGCGTCCGCCGCCTTCTCCAGCTTGCGCCCGGGCTGCCACAGCAGCCCGACTTCCATGTCCGGCACGCCGTCGGCAATCGGCCTTGCCTCGATCTGCCTGCCCTCCAGCGACCACGGGCGGTACACCATGTCGGACAACACGGTCACGCCGAAGCCGTGCGCCACCAGGCCGCGCAGCGCTTCCATCGAACTGGTGCGAAACGCGATCGACGGCGCCAGCCGCTTGCTGCGCCAGTAGCGCAGCGTGGAGCGCTCGCCTTCGTCCACCGTGAGCAGGATGTAGGGGTGCGCCGCGATGTCCTTCAGCGTCAGGCGGGGCAGAGCCAGCAAAGGGTGCGACGGCGACGCCCAGAGCTGCCGCCGCGAGCGGATTACCGTGTGGTGGGCAAACCGCGGCAGCTTCTCGATATTGGACAGCAGGCCGATGCCTAGCTCGATCTCCCCGGACAGCACGGCCTGCTCGATGCCCGGGCGGTCCATGTCGTGCAGGTCGAAATCCACATCCGGATAGTTGGTGCGAAAGCGCGCCAGCAGTCCCGGCAGCAGGTAGCCCAGCACGGTATAGGACGCCGCCAGCCGGACTTTGCCCTGCAGGTTGTGCGCCTGGAAGCGCGGCTCGCGCAGGGTGTCCTGCACGGCGTCCAGGATCTGGCGGGCGCGCTGGTGTAGCCGGTGGCCCTCCGCCGTCAGTGCCACGCCGTGTGGCAAGCGATCGAAGAGACGCACGCCGAGCTGCTGCTCGAGCATCAGCACGGCATTGGTAATGGCCGATTGCGACACATGCTCGGCCGTGGCAGCCATCGAGAACTGCCCGGTTTCCGCCGCCGCCGAGAAGTAGCGGAACTGCCGCAAGGTGATTTCCTTGGCAATGCGCTGCCCGCCTTCTTCCTTGCCGTGCCGTTCTTTCGCCATGTGCGCTCCAGCTATGTGTTTTTCAGATACCAGCTCTCTGAATTCGTGATTTTACGATATCGGCGCGCCTTCCTACACTCAGCTCCAGCCCCATAAGAGCGTACGGAGACAGCATCGATGAATGCCCCCCTATCCCAAGCCCAGCAAGATGCCCTGGCGTCGGTTACCCTCGACGACAAATACACCCTGGAAAAAGGCCGCGTCTATCTCAGCGGCACCCAGGCGCTGGTGCGCCTGCCCATGCTGCAAAAGGCGCGCGACCGCGCTGCCGGGCTGAATACCGCCGGCTTTATCTCGGGCTATCGCGGCTCGCCGCTGGGCGGGGTGGACCAGGCGCTGTGGAAGGCCAAGAAGCACCTGGCCGCCAGCGACGTGGTGTTCCAGCCCGGCGTGAACGAGGACCTGGCGGCCACCGCCGTGTGGGGCACCCAGCAGGTCAATCTGTTCCCGCACGGCACCCGCGACGGCGTGTTCTCGATGTGGTACGGCAAGGGCCCGGGCGTGGACCGTTCCATCGACGTGCTCAAGCACGCCAATTCCGCCGGCTCGGCGAAGCATGGCGGCGTGCTGGTGCTGGCGGGCGACGACCACGCCGCCAAGTCGTCCTCGGTGGCGCACCAGTCCGAACACGTGCTGCTGGCTTCCGGCATCCCGGTGCTGTATCCGTCCAATGTGCAGGAATACCTCGACTATGGCCTGCATGGCTGGGCCATGAGCCGCTACTCCGGCCTGTGGGTGTCGATGAAATGCGTGACCGATGTGGTGGAATCCACGGCCTCGGTCGAAGTCGATCCCGATCGCGTGAAGATCGTGCTGCCGGAGGACTTCGCCATGCCGGAAGGCGGCCTCAATATCCGCTGGCCCGACCCGCCGCTGGCGCAGGAAGCCCGCCTGCTCGACCACAAATGGTATGCGGCACTGGCCTACATCCGCGCCAACAAGCTCAACCGCGTGGTGCTGGATTCGCCCAACGCGCGCTTCGGCATCATGACCGCCGGCAAGGCCTACCTCGACGTGCGCCAGGCGCTGTCGGACCTCGGCCTGGACGACGACACCTGCCGCCGCATCGGCATCCGCGTGTTCAAGGTGGGCTGCGTGTGGCCGCTGGACGCGCACGACGCGCGCGACTTCGCCACCGGCCTGGAAGAGATCCTGGTGGTGGAAGAAAAGCGCCAGATCCTCGAATACGCGCTCAAGGAAGAGCTCTACAACTGGCGCGACGACGTGCGCCCCAAGGTCTACGGCAAGTTCGACGAGCGCGGCAACCACGGCGGCGAATGGTCGCTACCGCGCGGCAACTGGCTGCTGCCGGCGCACTATGAGCTATCGCCGGCGCTGATCGCCAAGGCCATCGCCACCCGGCTGGAGAAGAGCGACCTGCCGTCTGACGTGCGCGAACGCATCGCCGCGCGCGTGGCGCTGATCGAGGCCAAGGAGCGCGAAGCCGCGCGCCCGCGTATCTCGGTGGAGCGCAAGCCCTGGTTCTGCTCGGGCTGCCCGCACAACACGTCCACCCGCGTGCCCGAAGGCTCGCGCGCGCTCGCCGGCATCGGCTGCCACTATATGGCGATGTGGATGGACCGCAATACCGACACCTTCAGCCAGATGGGCGGCGAAGGCGTGGCGTGGACCGGCCAGATGCATTTCACCGGCGAGAAGCATGTGTTCGTCAACCTTGGCGACGGCACTTACTTCCACTCGGGCCTGCTGGCGATCCGCGCGGCCATCGCGTCCAAGGCCTGCATCACCTACAAGATCCTCTTCAACGATGCCGTGGCGATGACCGGCGGCCAGCCCGTGGACGGCGTGCTGACCGTGCCGCAGATTGCGCACCAGGTGCTGGCCGAAGGCGCCAGCAAGATCGTGGTGGTGACCGACGAGCCGGAGAAATACGGCGACGGCAGCATGTTGCCCGGCGGCGTCACGGTGCATCACCGCGACCAGCTCGACGACATCCAGGTCCAGCTGCGCGACACCGCCGGCGTCACCATCCTGATCTACGACCAGACCTGCGCCACCGAGAAGCGCCGCCGCCGCAAGCGCGGCACCATGGCCGATCCCGCCAAACGCGCCTTCATCAACGACGCGGTCTGCGAAGGCTGCGGCGATTGCTCGGTCAAGTCCAACTGCCTGTCGGTGGAGCCGCTGGAAACGCCGCTGGGCACCAAGCGCAAGATCAACCAGTCCTCCTGCAACAAGGACTTCTCCTGCGTCAACGGCTTCTGCCCGAGTTTTGTCACGGCTGAAGGCGCTCAGGTGCGCAAGCCGGCCGCGGCGGGCGGCAAGGGCGCGGGCGCCGATTTCAGCGCGCTGCCGCAGCCGGCGCTGCCCATGCTCGAGCGGCCCTACGGCGTGCTGGTAACGGGTGTCGGCGGCACTGGCGTGGTCACCATCGGCGGCCTGCTCGGCATGGCTGCCCACCTGGAGCAAAAGGGCGTGACCGTGCTCGACATGGCCGGCCTGGCGCAGAAGGGGGGCGCGGTGATCAGCCATGTGCAGATTGCGCCGACTCCCGCCGCGCTGCATGCTACCCGTATCGCCACTGGCGAGGCGCGGCTGGTGATCGGCTGCGACGCCATCGTCTCGGCCTCGCCCGAAGTCCTGTCCAAGACCCGGGTCGACGTGACGGCGGCCGCCATCAATAGCGCCAACACGCCGACCGCCGACTTCATCAAAAACCCGAACTGGAAGTTCCCGGGCGCCTCGGCCGAGCAAGACCTGCGCGCCAGCGTCGGCGAAGCCTGCGCCTTTATCGATGCCAATGCCTGGGCCGTGAAGCTCCTGGCCGATTCGATCTACTCCAACCCGCTGCTGCTCGGCTTTGCCTGGCAGAAAGGCTGGGTGCCGCTGCAGCGTGACAGCCTGGTGCGGGCCATCGAGCTGAACGGCGTGTCGGTCGAGAAGAACCTGCTGGCCTTCGACTGGGGGCGCTATCTGGCGCACCATGGCGAAGCGGCGCTGAGCGCGCAATTGCAAATGGCGCCGCGCGCGCAGGTGGTGGCCATGCCGGAAACGCTCGATAGCGTCATCCGCCAGCGCGAAGCGCTGCTCACGGCCTACCAGAACCCGGCATACGCCGCCCGGTACCGTGCCGTGGTCGACGGCGTGCGCGCCGCCGAGACGCGCGTGGGTGCCAATGCCCGCCTGCCGCTCAGCGAAGCCGTGGCGCACAACCTGGCCAAGCTGATGGCCTACAAGGATGAGTACGAGGTCGCCCGCCTGTACGCCGACCCCGCCTTCCTGGACAAACTGCGCGCGCAGTTCGAAGGCGAACCTGGCCGTGACTACCAGCTCAGCTTCCACCTGGCCCCCCCGCTGCTGGCCAAGCAGGACTCGCATGGCCACCTGGTCAAGCGCCGCTTCGGCCCGGCCATGCTGACCGCATTCCGTTTGCTGGCACGCGCCAAGGGCTTGCGCGGCACCGCCTTCGACGTGTTCGGCAAGACCGCCGAGCGGCGCGCGGAGCGCAAACTGATCGAGGATTACATCGCCATGGTGGAAGAGTTTGGCGCAACGTTGAGTGCCGATCGCCTGGACACGGCGGTGGCGCTGGCCAGCCTGCCCGACGACATCCGTGGCTTCGGGCATGTCAAGGAAGCCAATATGGAAAAAGTGGCGGCACGCCGGGCGGAGCTGCTGGCCCGGTATCGGGGCGAGGCGGTGCGCGTGGCGGCCTGAGCGGCCCCGGATGCACCGTGCCGGTCAGCGAGTGCGGCGGCGCGCCCGCTCCTGATCGGCAATCGCAAGCGCATCTGCAATGGCGTCCAGGGAGTCGACGCCCATCGCCACCACGAGATCGACGGCATCGCCTTTTCTGAAGATGATGACCCTGAGATTGCCGTTGCCAGCGCGGAACTCGTCGACGGCTTGAATGACGCTCGGGTCAAGGTCTTTCACCAGGTCCGCGCTCTCAATGCTCCCGGAGGACCAGTACGTGCGTTTCTCGTCAGGGCGGCCAACAATAAGGCGTTCTCTGGCAGGCAGACGTTCGACAAGACCGAACGCTTCAATCAGGGTCATCATATGAGTCAGGCAACGGCGGGCCGCCAAAGAAAAAAGTGCCGTCCGCGGGGGGGCGCGGCGTTCATTATAGCGAGGCCGTGCCTGCAGCCTCGTACCTATCCATGCCCGCTTTATCTCACCGTGGCTGGAACACGATAATCGCCATGCCCGCAATTGCCACCGCCACCCCGGCCAGATCCCAGTGGCTGGGCCGCACCCCATCCACCAGCCATAACCACGCGATAGCGACCGCGATGTAAATCCCGCCATAAGCCGCATAGACCCGCCCGGACGCGTCCGGGTGCAACGACAGCAGCCAGGCAAACAACACCAGCGCCAGGGCGCCGGGGATCAGGATCCAGGCGCTGGCGCCCTGGCGCAACCACAGGTAAGGCAGATAGCAGCCGAGGATTTCCGCGCAGGCAGTGACGAGGTAAAGGGCGAACGTTTTCATTCAACGGAAGAGGCAGCGGACTCAGACGTGTCTACAGGGGGCGCATCGGCCCGCGGGTTCGTCACGCGCTTGCGCGCAGCCGTACGCCGCTTGCCGCCGCCCAGTTCGCCGCCCTTATAAGGTACCCGCCCCGACGGCACCACCGCCGAAGCCAGTTCCACATGTCCCTCCTGGTCATCGAAGAACATATGCGCGCCGAAGGCCTGCAGGACCTGGTCCTTGGGCAGCCCGCCCAGGAAGAACGCCTCGTCGATGCTGACGTTCCACGCCCGCAAGGTATGCACCACCCGCGTGTGCGCCGGGCTGTTGCGCGCAGTCACGATGGCGATGCGCACCGGGCACTGTCCCGGCTCGAAATGCGACTGGATCTCCGCCAGCCGGAGCAGCAGCTTGGCGAACGGCCCTTCGGCCATGGCCTTGTGGCGGTGTTTCTGCTCATGCCGGGTAAAGGCCTCCAGCCCTTTCTGCTTGAAAATCTGCTCGGACTCGGGCGAGAACAGCACGGCGTCGCCGTCGAAGGCGATGCGGATCTGGCCGGCGGGGGCGTGATAGTCGGCGGGCGCGGCGTAAAGCTGGGCCGCGGCCACGCCACCGTCGATGGCGGCCTGTACGTCGGAGGCTTCGCGCGAGAGGAACAGGTCTACCTTGAAGGCTTGCAGGTATCGAGAGATCGGCTCGCCGCCGGTGAAGGCCGCGCGGGTGATGTCCAGCCGATGCGTCTCGATGGCGTTGAACGCGCGCAGCCCGGTGTCGGGCGAATTGCGTGAGATCACCACCACCTCGACCAGCCTGCGGTCCGGGATCAGGTGATTGAGTTCGAGCAGCGCCTGCACCAGCGGGAAGGCCGTGCCCGGCAGCAGGGGCTCGTCCTCATGCTGGCGCTGGTAGGCGGAGTAGGAAGCCACGCCTTCGGATTGATAGATACCGTTCTCGTGCTCGAGGTCGAATAGCGCTCGGGACGAGATGCCGATGACGAGTTTGTCGGTGAGATCGTAGGCCATGCCGCAGTATAAAGGCAGACGATTCGACGCTATGGCGCCAACATCGACATTGAGGATGGCGTGGGCGTGATCAGGGCCAAGTCTGCGCTGCGGTGGCTCAGGCGCGGGCAAGCGTCTGAGAATGCCTATCGAGCATGAGTGGTGCTTGATACATGCCGATGGCACGGTCCAGGATGACTCGGCCGACCTGGTGGTGGCGTTCAGCCACAGCCGTCCTGCTGGCTAAGGCTAGCCGGCGGTAATACTGGCCCTTGCGCGGGTAATCTCAATTTGAGATACACTGCCGTCATGCGCGTGATCTCTAACAAAACCCTGGTGGATTTCGCGGCCCGATATCCGGATGCCAAAGTACCCTTACAGGCTTGGCGCAAACTGGTCGAGGCCACCAGCTTCGGCAGCTATGCCCACTTGAAGGCAACCTTTGATGCTACCGATCGTGTGGGAAATTTCTACGTCTTCGACTTTGGTGGCAACAAATACCATCTCATCACCGCGATTCACTTCGACCGCCAGATGCTCTACGTGCGCGAAGTCCTGACTCACAAGGAGTACGACAAATGGAAGCCCTCTTGAACGTGGCTGCACTGACCGCTCACTTCCGCGCTTTGTCCGAAGTCGTACCCCTGCACCCCATCCGGACTGAACGTGATTATCACGAGGCCGTCAACGTCATGAACGCACTGCTCGATGCGGGCGCGGCAGACGAATCGCATCCTCTGGCGGATCTGGTCGCGACGCTCGGTGAGTTGATTGCAGACTACGACCAGGCACACTACGCATTTCCTGCCGTAAGCGGCGTGGATGCCTTGCGATTTCTGATGGAGCAGCACCACCTTACGCAGGCACAAGTCCCCGAAATCGGTAGCCAGGGCGTGGTTTCGGAAATCCTGAAAGGGCGCCGCGAACTCAACGTGCGCCAGATTCGGGCCCTCGCTGCCCGTTTTGGCGTCGCTGCATCCGTCTTCCTCCCGGCCGATGCACCTGTCGTAGCCTGAGGCCGCGATACGCCAAGCCCATCCGCCGCCACTTGCAGCCAGCGCGCCTGTCCCCGCAGCACGTTGCGCTRCCAGCGGCCCAGCCGCAGCACGCTACGCTGCCAGTGGCCGGTGTCGCTTGCCAATTCGGCAGCTTCTGCCGCGGCCTCCTCCCTACAATGAATTCCTCGATTCGCGGCATCCTTGACGCTGTCGCCGGATACAGAAGAACGAAGCCCACGGAGACCGCAATGAGTGCCCTGCAAAAGCCCGCCGCCATCGAGATTGCCTCAGGCCAAAGCCACGACCCCGACCACGAAGAGACCCGCGAATGGCTCGACGCCCTGGCCGGCGTCTTCCGCGCCAGCGGTGCCCCGCGCGCGCGCTTCCTGCTGGAACGCCTTGCCGAGCATGCGAGCCATCTCGGCCTGGGGCCAAGGGCGAATCCGTACTCGGCCTACCAGAACACGATTGGCGTGGGCGAACAGCAACGCTATCCCGGCGACCTGGCGCTCGAGCAAAAACTGACGTCGATCATCCGCTGGAATGCGCTGGCCATGGTGGTCCGCGCCAACAAGGCCTATGGGGAGCTTGGCGGCCACCTGGCCAGCTATGCTTCCGCCGCCGAGATCTTCGAGGTGGGCTTCAATCACTTCTTCCGCGCGGACGAGGGCGAGCGCAAGGGCGACCTGGTCTACTTCCAGCCGCATTCCGCGCCGGGTGTCTATGCGCGCGCCTTCCTCGAAGGACGGCTGTCCGAAGCCCAGCTCGCCAGCTACCGGCAGGAAACAGGCGGCGGTGGRCTCTCCTCCTATCCGCACCCCTGGCTGATGCCGGATTTCTGGCAGTTCCCGACCGGCTCGATGGGCATTGGCCCGATCAGCGCCATCTACCAGGCGCGCTTCCTGCGCTACCTCGGCCATCGCGGCATTGCCGACACCGCGGCGCGCCGCGTCTGGGGCGTGTTCGGCGACGGCGAAATGGATGAGCCGGAATCGCTCGCCGCGCTCTCGCTCGCCGCGCGCGAGAAGCTGGACAACCTGACCTTCGTGATCAACTGCAACCTGCAGCGCCTGGATGGCCCGGTGCGCGGCAACGGGCAGGTGATCAATGAGCTGGAAGCGCTGTTCAGCGGCGCCGGCTGGAACGTGGTCAAGGTGGTCTGGGGTTCCGAGTGGGATGCCCTGTTCGCCCGGGATACCAGCCACGCGCTGCTGCGGCGCTTCGCCGCGATGGTGGATGGCGAATACCAGAACCTTGGCGCCAAGGATGGCGATTACAACCTCGCGCACTTCTTCAACCGCGACCCCGAACTGAAAGCGCTGGCCGCCAGCATGAGCAGCGCGGATATCGATGCGCTGCGCCGGGGCGGGCACGATTTCCGCAAGCTGTATGCCGCATTCCGCGCCGCGCAGGAACACAAGGACCGGCCGACGGTGATCCTCGCCAAGACCAAGAAGGGCTACGGCATGGGCGAGGCGGGCGAATCCCGCATGACGGCGCACCAGCAGAAGAAGCTGGACATCGACGCGCTGCTGGCCTTCCGCGACCGCTTTGCGCTGCCGCTGGACGACGATGCCGTGGCGGCGCTGCGTTTCTGCAAGCCGGCCGAGGACAGTCCCGAGATGGCCTACCTCCGCGCGCGCCGCCAGGCGCTGGGCGGTTACCTGCCGGCGCGTGCGCGAACCGCGCCCGCGCTGCGCATGCCGGAACTGATGCAGTACGGCCGCTTCGCCATGGAGCCGGACGACCGCGCGGTCTCCACCACCACCGGCGTGGTCCGGCTGTTCACCAACCTGATCAAGGACAAGACCGTCGGCCCGCGGGTGGTGCCTATCGTGGCGGACGAGGCGCGCACCTTTGGCATGGCCAACCTGTTCCGGCAGATCGGCATCTACTCGCCCATGGGCCAGCTCTACGAGCCGGAGGATGCCGGTTCGATGCTGTACTACAAGGAAAGCCAGCAAGGGCAGTTGCTGGAAGAGGGCATTACCGAAGCCGGGGCGCTGGCCTCGTGGACGGCCGCGGCCACGTCATACAGCGTGAGCGGCGTGGCCATGCTGCCGTTCTACATCTATTACTCGATGTTTGGCTTCCAGCGCGTCGGCGACCTGATCTGGGCGGCGGCGGACCAGCGCGCGCGGGGCTTCCTGATCGGCGCCACGGCCGGGCGTACCACCCTTGCCGGCGAAGGCCTGCAGCACCAGGACGGCACCAGCCAGCTGATTGCGGCCACGGTGCCGAACTGCCGCGCCTACGATCCGGCCTTCGCCAGCGAGGCTGCGGTCATCATCCATCACGGCGCGCGCAGCATGCTGGAAGAACAGCGCGACGAGTTCTACTACCTGACCGTCAACAACGAGAACTACGTGCAGGCGCCGTTACGCGAGGACGCGCATGACGACGTGATCAAGGGCATGTACCTTTACGGCACGCGCGGACCCGAAGGCGCCGCCACCAGCGTGAGGCTGCTCGGCTCGGGCGCCATCCTGCGCGAAGTCATCGCCGCCGCGGACCTGCTGGCGAGCGACTGGGATATCAAGTCAGAGATCTGGAGCGTGACCAGCTTCTCCGAACTGGCCAGGGACGCCCGCGAATGCGAGCGCGCCAGCCTGTTCGCCAGCGGTGGCGAAACGGAAAGCCATTTGCAGCGCTGCCTGCCGGGCGCAACCCCGGTCATTGCCGCGACCGATTACGTGCGGGCCTATGCGCAGCTTATCGCGTCATACCTGCCCGCGCCGTTCACCGCCCTGGGCACGGATGGCTTCGGGCGCAGCGATACGCGCGCGGCGCTGCGGCGCTTCTTCGAGATCGACCGGTACCACGTGGCAATTGCCGCGCTGCGCGCGATCTCGCCGGAGCTGCACGCGCGGGGGCTGGAGCACTATGGCGTGCGCATGGAGTCCGATGGGCCCTGGGTGCGTTAAGCAAGCGCCTGCGCAATATCCGCCAGCAGGTCCGGTGCATCCTCGATGCCGGCACTGAGGCGGACCAGCCCGTCCGTGACGCCGTTCTGCAAGCGTATATCCTCCGCGACAGCGCTATGCGTGGTGGAGGCGGGATGGCAGGCGAGCGAGTCGGCATCGCCCACGGAGACCGCCTGCGTGACCAGTGTCAGCCGGTCCAGGAATCGCCGTGCCGCTGCCCGGCCGCCACGCAGTTCCAGCGACAGGATGCCGCCGAACAGCCGCATCTGGCCACGCGCGATCTCGTGGCCGGGGTGAGAGGGCAGGCCCGGATAGTAGACGCGCTCGACCGCGGCATGGCCATGCAGCATCTGTGCGATCTGCTGTGCGTTGTCGCAGGCTGCCTCGATCCGCAGCGGCAGCGTCTTCAGCCCCCGGATGAGCATGGCGGCCTCATGCGGGCTCAGGCAACCGCCCAGGTCTTTCATGCCGGTCGGGCGGATGCGCTGGATCAGCTCGCCGCGGGCGACAGCGACGCCGCCCGTGGCATCGCCGTGGCCGCCGATGTACTTGGTGGCCGAATGCACGGCTACGTCGATGCCGAGCGCCAGCGGCCGGGTCAGGCAAGGCGTGGCGAAGGTGTTGTCG
>NZ_JBFTLX010000183.1:0-14401 GCF_056396665.1 Cupriavidus sp. 05T313
GTGTATTGGTGAGGAGGGGGAGCGGCGCGCCGCCGGCAGCGAGTAAAAGCAGGGTGGCGCGCCCCAAAAATTGTTGACAATTATTTGGTTATGGCGGCAATATTGTCAACAAAACCGAGCTAGGTTTTCGACAACTCAGGGTAATTCCCGAGTTGCCATACGGAGTGGTGCAAAGCATTGTCGCCCTGCACCAGTCCAGCGCCGGGATGCGTTAGAAATACGTACCGAGCGGGCACCATTCCCACAAATGGTGCTAGTGAAGGCAGCGGCGCCTCTCACAACCCAAAGCCCTAAGGAAGAACAGGATGGGACGCTTGACCACTCATGTACTCGACACCGCAGCCGGCGCACCCGGCGCCGGCATGTCGATTACCCTGCATAAAATTGTCGACAATCGCAAGGAGACGCTGAAGACAGTCGTCACCAACCACGATGGCCGTTGCGACCAGCCCCTGCTGGATGGCGACACCATGGCCGCCGGGGTGTACGAACTCGAATTCGGTGCCGGCGATTATTTCCGCGCCCAGGGCACGAAGTTGCCCGAGCCAGCTTTCCTCGACGTGGTGACGCTGCGTTTCGGTATTGCCGATACCGCCGCGCACTACCACGTGCCGCTGCTGGTTTCCCCCTGGTCGTACTCGACCTACCGCGGCAGTTGAGCGCGGTACGGGAAACAAAGGAGACAAGACATGGAAGGCTATATCCTCGACTGGGCCAATATGCTGCTGCGGTGGGTGCACGTAATCACCGCGATCGCATGGATCGGTTCCTCGTTCTATTTCGTCTGGCTGGACAACAGCCTGACCCGCCCCGATGACCCCGACCTGCAGGAGAAAGGCGTGGGCGGCGAGCTATGGGCGGTGCACGGCGGCGGCTTCTACAACCCGCAGAAATACCTGAGCGCGCCCAAGACATTGCCGGAGAACCTGCACTGGTTCTACTGGGAGTCGTATTCCACCTGGATGACCGGTTTCGGCCTGCTGGTGGTGCTGTACCTGTTCAACGCCAGCACGTTCCTGGTCGACAAGAACGTCATGGACATGTCGGCGGGCGCGGCGATCGGGTTTGCGCTGTCTTACCTCGCCGTGGGCTGGGTGGTCTACGACTGCATCTGCCGCGTGTTTGGCAAGAGCGACCGCACCGTCGGCATCCTGGTGGCGATCTACGTCGCGCTGGCTGCTTACGTGGCCTGCCACGTGTTCTCGGGCCGCGCGGCGTTCCTGCTGACCGGCGCGATGATCGCCACCATCATGAGCGCCAACGTGCTGGTGTGGATCATTCCCGGCCAGCGCAAGGTGGTTGCCGCGCTGCGCGCCGGCGATCCGGTGGATCCGGTGCATGGCAAGAACGCCAAGCAGCGCAGCGTGCATAACACCTACTTCACGCTGCCGGTGCTGTTCGCCATGCTGTCGAACCACTACAGCATGACCTACAGCTACAAGTACAACTGGGCCGTGCTGGTGCTGATCATGCTGGCCGGCGTGCTGATCCGCCAGTTCTTCATCCTCAAGCACAAGGGCAAGATCAATGTCGCCTGGCCTGCCGCCGGTGTCGCGGTGCTGGCCGTGGTCGCGGTCATGATCGCGCCGCAGCCGCGCGAGACGGTGGCGAACAAGGATGGTGCTGCCGCGCAGGTGAGCTTTACCAAGGTGCAGGAGGTTATCAACTCGCGCTGCGTCCAGTGCCATGCCGCCGCGCCGAAGATGATGCCGACTGCCGCCAAGGGCATCAAGCTGGACACGGCCGACGAGATCAAGGCGCACGCGCAGCTGATCTATCAGCAAGCGGTGCAGCAGAAGGCCATGCCGCTTGGCAACGTCACGCAGATCACGGACGACGAACGGGCGCTGCTGGGCCAGTGGTTCGAGGCCGGCGCCAAGACGACCAACTGATCCGCCAACTGATTGACGGGGATCCTCGCGGATCCCCCCTGACCGAGCATCGGTGATCGACGGTCCGGTGGCCGTGCAGCTTGTGGCCGGAGGTCTGGACTGGCGAGGGTTTGAACGGGGCGCACGCCCCGTTTTTTTGTTTCCGCACGGCGGCGGGCCAGGGGCCTATTGCAGGTTCGCTATGTAGTTGGCGAGGTTCTGGATATCCGCGTCTGACAAGCCACGCGCCACGCTGGTCATGTTGCCGGCGTCATTGGTGCGCTTGCGCGAGCGGAAGTCTTCCAGTTGCTTGACGATATAGGCGTACTGCTGTCCGGCCACGCGGGGAATTTCATTCTGCCCGCTGAAGCCGCCGAGATGGCACATGGTGCAGAGCACCTCTTCGGACTTCTTCCTGCCGGCTTCCACTTTTTGCCCGTCTGCCTTGAACTGGGAAGGAATGGGCTTCTGCGCAGCGAAATAATCCGCCAGGTCCAGCATATCCTCGCGCGATAGCGGCGCGGCCATCTGCGTCATCGGCGGGTGGCCGCGGCGGCCTTCCTGGAAGTCCTTTAGCTGCATGTAGATGTAGCGCGCGGTCTGGCCGGCGAGCACCGGATAGCCCGGATTGCCGGGGTTTCCCGTCGGCCCGTGGCAAGCCACGCAGGTTTCCGCCTTGCGCTTGCCGGCCTCGGGGTCGGCGCGCGCGATGCCGGCCGCGCATGCCAGCAACACGCACAGAACAAGTGCCAGCCCCGACAGCGCAAACTGCCGGGGCCGTCCGAGGGGGATGCGCATGCCTATTGCACGGCGAACACCAGCACGGTGTTGCCGCGCTTGAAGTCCAGTTGCGTGTTGCCGCCCGCCGCTACCGCGATGTACTGCTTGCCGCCCACCATGTAGGAAACCGCGGGTGCGTTGACCCCGGCGCCGCATTGGTACTCCCACAGCTTCTTGCCCGTGCTCGCGTCGAAGGCCCTGAACAGGCCGTTGCCTTCCCCGTTGAACACCAGCCCGCCGGCGGTGGCCAGCACGCCGCCGATCAGCGGCTGCTCGGTCTTAAAGTCCCAGGCAACCTTGCCGGTATCGATATTGACCGCGGAGAGCTTGCCCCATTGCGCCTCGGACGGGATGGTCTTGAACGCGCCGCCCAGCCATAGCTTGCCACCGGGGTAGGGCGTCGCTTCCACCTGGTAAGTCATGGGCTGGTGCAGGTTGGCGGCATAGGCCAGCCGCGTCTTCGGGTCGAACGCCATCGGCGACCATTCCACGCCACCGTTGGCGCCCGGCAGCATGCGCGCGCCGGAGGCGGTGGGCAGCGTCCACATGTTCTCCTGCGGGATCATGGCCTGGGAGAAGCGGATCAGATGGCCATCGCGGCGGTCATGCACATAGATGTGGCCGGTCTTGCCGCCGTGAATCACGCCGGGAATCATCTGGCCGCTTTTGTCGCGCACGTCGACCAGGATCGGCGGGCTGGCGGCGTCAAGGTCCCACACGTCATGGGCGACATATTGGGAGTGCCATTTGTAGGCGCCGGTATCCAGGTCGACTGCCACCATCGAGTCGGTATAGAGGTTGTCTCCGGGGCGGATGGCACCATACAGGTCGGGCGATGGGTTGCCCACCACGAAGATCGCCATCTTGTTCTTGCGGTCGATCGCCGGCGGCATCCAGACGCCGCCACCAAGGGACTTGTAGAAGTCGCCGCCCTTGTCGGCCAGTTGCTTCTTCTCCGCCGCGATGTCGCGCTTCATGTCGCGTCCCGTCGCGTCCGTGGTGGCCCAGACGCCTTCATGCCCTTTCTCGGGGATGGTGTAAAAGGTCCACAGCAGCTTGCCGTCGGTGACGCTGTAAGCCTTGAGGAAGCCACGGATGCCGTACTCCCCGCCGTTGGTGCCGATCAGGATCTTGTCGTCCACCACGACCGGTGCCATGGTTTCCGAATAGCCCAGCTCGGGATTGGCGATCTGGGTTTCCCACAGCAACTTGCCGGTTTTGGCATCGAGCGCGACCAGCTTGGCGTCGAGCGTGCCCATGTAGAGGCGGTCGCCGCTGACAGCCACGCCGCGATTGTTCGGGCCGCAGCAGAAGGTCGTGATCGGACCCATCTTGTGCTTGTAGTGCCAGAACTCCTTGCCGGTCACGGCATCGATCGCATAGACGTGGTTGTAAGAGGTGGTCAGGAACATCACGCCGTTGACCACGATCGGCGCGGTCTCCATGGACTCGATCACGGCGGTCTGGAACTGGAAGGCCGGCTTGAGCCTGGCGACGTTCTTGGTGTTGATCTGGCTGCCCGGGTAATAGCGGGTTTGCAGGTAGGAGCCGTTCGAGTGCAGCCAGTCGTTCGCATTGCCGCCGGCGGCATCGAGTTGCGCCTGCGTAACCGATGGCAGGGGCCTGGTCATGGCGGCGCCGGTCGTCGTGGCGGCGCCCTGGATTTCGTCCGCGCCGAAGGCGACGGTCGCAACGGACGCGGCGCAGGCGGCAAGGGCCAGGAGTAGCAGGGGGAGGGTCAACCGGGAAGGGCTGCGAGCTGCGAGCATGGGGAGCTCCTTTCTTGCATTCTTTTGTGCCCCCGGCTTTCCCAGGACAAAAGCATGTGCGCGTTGCGCACCGAGGCGGCCCGGGGTCAAAAGCAGTATAGGAAAGAGTGCAGGCAAAACAACCTTGTATCGCAATCGCTTGCATCACTGCCGCCGCCGCGCCGCAATATCAAAACATGCCGCGCCGCAACACGCGCTCGGACGCTCCTTGAATTAGCGCGCCTTACGCACCACACTTAGCCGGAAACGTGCAGCGATGAGGCTGGCCACCTATGCGTGGCGGGGGAGACGGACATGGACGGACGCACAGGATGGCGCGCGGGGATCGCCGCGCTGCTCTGCGGCATGGGCATGTTGTGGCTGCCGGCAAGGGCAGACGACGACATCGGCCTCAATGCCCGCTTGCTCGCGGCCGCCAGGGCGGGCGACGCCGCGGGTGTGCGTGCCACGCTGCAACAAGGAGCGGCGGTGGACGCGCGCAACCGCATTGGCGATACCGCATTGCTCACCGCCAGCAAGCGGGGCCTGACCGAGATGGCGCGCACGCTGGTCGATCACGGCGCCAATGTCAGCCAGGCCAACGTGCAAGGCGTCACGCCGCTGATGGCCGCGGCCTTTGGCGGCTATGAGGAGATCGTGGCGATGCTGCTGGTGCGCCATCCTGATCTGACAGCCACGGATCGCGTCAACAAGAGCGCCATGGTCTATGCGGCAGGCGAGGGCCACGCAGGGGTGGTGCGGCAGTTGCTGGATGCTGGCGTGGACGTCAACGCCACCTACGGCAACGGGCTCACCGCGCTGATGTGGGCGGCCGGCTACGACCGGGCCGATACGGTGCGCCTGCTGCTCGCCAAAGGTGCCAGGCAGGATCTGCGCGACAATCGCGGACTGACCGCGCGCGAGATCGCGGAGCAGGTGCACGCGTCGAAGGTGGCGAGCTTGCTGGACGCGCCGCGCTGAGCGCCTTGCTTGCGGCGCGGCAGGCCCGGCACCCGATGCCGGCCTGGCCCGCCGTCATGCCGGGATTCCGCTACCGCCTCGTCAGACCGCCGTACGCCGCGAGGATGCGGGCGCCGGGGGGCGCCCGCATCCTCGCGCGTAGTTGGACCAAAGTCCAATATCTGCGGTCTTCCAACTGTCATAGTCTTAATCGAGCGTCGAATCAGGTGGGGCCCTGCGGTGCCTGTATGGGGAATTTCGCCATGAGCAAAGTCAAACCGTTCGTCGCAGTGGTTGATGACGACGAATCGGTGCGTCGTGCCATCAAGCGGCTTTTGCGCTCCATCGGGCTGTCATCGGAAACGTTCAAAACCGGGGACGAGTTCCTGGATATGTTCGATTCCATTCCGTCATATCGCCCAGGCTGCGTCGTGCTCGATGTGCAGATGTCCGGCCTGAACGGGCTTGAGGTCCAGCGGCGGCTCACGGGCAGCGGCATCCCGGTGATCTTCATCACGGCGCATGACGAAGCCGGTGTCCGCGAGCAGGCTTTGGCGGCTGGAGCGGCGGCCTATCTGCGCAAGCCGTTTAACGATGAAATCTTTATCAAGGCCGTGCGCACGGCCATCGATCCGACTTCCGAGGGGTGAGGAACGCGAACCGGCTTCGAGCGCCCGGCAAGCGGCTATTGGACCAAGGTCCAATTGTTTTAGCGGGACCCGGATATCACTATTGATATGAACCGGCAAGAACATCAGGTGGGAATGCGCTTTACACCATGTCGTCATTTTCTGAATGGAGCACGCATCATGATCAAGTACCTTCGGCTCATTCTCGCGATTCCGGTCATGCTGGTCGCGGTAGCCTGTTCGACCCAGCAGACGTCAACCGTGGGCGGTGACCCGCAGCTGGAAGCGGCCGCGCGTGCGGCCCTGGCAAAGCTGAATGATACGAATCCCAGGACCAAGAACCTCCTGACCGCGGCGAAGGGGGTTATCGTGTTCCCCGACATCATGAAAGCGGGCTTCCTCGTGGGCGCGCAAGGCGGCAACGGCGTGATGTTTGCCCCGGATGGCAGGGTGCTGGGCTACTACAACGCCACGGCGGTCTCGTATGGCCTGCAGGCGGGCGCCCAGACCTTCTCACTGGCAATGTTCTTCATGAACGACAAGGCTTTGAGCGATCTCAATGATAGTGACGGGTTGTCGGTTGGCGTTGGGCCGAGCGTTGTCGTGGTGGATGAGGGCGTTGCAAAATCCATGACCAGCCAAAACCTGACATCGGACGTCTACGCCTTCATCTATGGGCAGCAGGGCTTGATGGCCGGCCTCGGCTTGCAAGGTCAGAAGATCACCAAGCTCAGTAAATGAAGCCGATGACGGTGCCTGTCGGTGGGGCTCCACTTACAGCTAACGCGCGTCGCGCCCCTTGCGCTCGACGCGCGTTAGGTTCGCCTGAGCGCGACAGCAGCGTGGGGCGGCGTGCATTGCGCGGCATTGCCTGTTGGCCTGGTTCACGGAGGACCAGCGAAYTGGCCGGCCAAGGAATATGGGGGAGTCTCAGGTCATGCTACGAATGCAGCGAGTCCCAATTGGCCTGATCGCGTGGATGCTGGCGTTCGGTGCCGCCGCGCAGCAGCCCATCATCTATCCAGCCAAGGGGCAGAGTACGCAGAAGCAGAACTCGGACACCGCCGAATGCCAGTTGTGGGCGAAGCAGAACACCGGGGTGGATCCCGTTGCCATTGCGCAGCAATCCGGCCAGCCAAGTGCTCCGCCGCAGCAAGGGGGGCGGGTCAGGGGCGCCGCGGGCGGCGCCGCCGTAGGCGCTGCGGTGGGTGCGATCGCGGGCGATGCCGGCAAGGGTGCGGCGGCTGGCGCGGTCACGGGGACCGTGGTCGGTGGCTCGCGCCAGCGACGCGGCAACCAGGCCGCGGCCGAACAGCAGCAAGCGGGTCAGCAACAGGCGTCCCAGCAAATGGCCACGTTCAACCGGGCGGTGGCGGCGTGCATGACGGGCCGGGGATACACGGTGCAGTAGTGCTGTAGTGCGGTAGTGCAGTAGAGGGCAGGGGCGGAGAGTTGGGGATCCACAGATGACAACGAAACCAAGGCGAACCGCGTTCGCGTCCGCGACAGCATGGCGCAGAGACGCGGGGACTATCGCGCTCGGCGAGATCCCCGGCGCAATGGCGTTGATGCTGGTGAATCGCGACGACGTGCTTGTGCTGTCTGGCTACGGCATGCCGCCGTAGCTGGCTGCGGGTCCGGCTTGCTTGCGTTGTGTTCCAAGAGTCCGAGTTCCCAATGGGAGACTCAAATGGTGATTTCACCTTCGCGGATCGTAAACGTCGGTTGCAGGCACGCGCTCAACCGCGCCCGCCTGCAGTTCGCGTTTGCCGGGGCGACCTTAGTGCTGCTTGCCGGCTGCCACAAGCAGGCGAACGAAGTGCCGCGTGCGATAACCGAAGTGACAGTCATGACTGTCGCGCAGCGTGACACGCCGGTCGAATTCGAGTTCACCGCCCAGACGCAAAGTTCGCGCGAGGTCGAGATTCGCGCACGTGTCGACGGCTTCCTGGAAAAGCGCGTCTATACCGAGGGTGCGCTGGTGCGTGCCGGGGAGACGCTCTTCCTGATGGACGCCAAGCCATTCGAAGCGGCACTCCAGTCGGCAAAAGGCCAGCTCGCGCAGCAGCAGGCCAGGCTCACCGTGACCAAGGCCAATCTGGCCCGCGTGGTTCCGCTAGCCGCTCAGAACGCCCTCAGCCAGAAGGACCTTGACAACGCGACGGGCAACGAAAAGGAGGCCGAGGCCGCGGTGATCGCCGCCCAAGGCGAGGTCCGGACCGCGGAGCTCAACCTGAGCTACACGACGATCAAGTCCCCGCTCATGGGTCTGTCGAGCTTCGCAAGGCAGCAGGACGGCAGCTACGTGACAGCGGCCGCGACGGGCTTGCTGACCTATGTTTACCAGCTTGATCCGATGTGGGTGAACTTCAGCATTTCCGAAAATGAATTGCTGTCCTACCGCGACCAGGTCGAGAAGGGACAGCTGCGGTTTCCGCCCAACAACGACTTCGAGGTCACGGTTGTGCTTGCCGATGGCAGCCTGTTCCCGGGCAGCGGCCATATCAATTTCACCAATCCGGCATTCAACACGCAAACCGGAACCTTCCTCGTGCGGGCCTCGTTCGCCAATCCGCAAGGCACCCTGCGCCCCGGGCAGTTCGTGCGCGCACGGGTTGCCGGCGCGGTGCGCCCCAATGCGATTCTCGTGCCGCGACGTGCCGTGTTGCAGGGTTCCAAGAGCCATTTCGTCTGGACCGTCGATAAGGATTCGAAAGGCCATCAACGGGTTGTCGAAGTCGGGGAATGGAACGGCGATGACTGGTTCATCAACGCGGGCCTGAAAGCCGGCGAGCGGATCGTCGTCGACGGCGCCATTCGCGTCGTCGCCGACACGCCGCTGAAAATCACGCAGGCGCCGGCCCAGAAAGCCGCCGCCGATACGCCGCGCAGCGAAGAGCGAAGCCTGTCGCGGCGTCAGTCTGACACTATCGCGACGAACTGACCGGGCAGGCGAAATGAACATTTCCCATTTCTGCATTGACCGGCCGATCTTCGCGTCGGTCATTTCGATCGTGATCACGCTCGGCGGCGCGCTGGCGATGCTCAACCTGCCCATCGCGCAGTATCCTGACATTACGCCGCCGCAGATTACCGTCTCCGCCACGTACCCCGGTGCGACCGGGGATGTGGTTGCAAACAATGTCGCCGCGCCGATCGAGCAGCAGGTCAATGGCGCGGACAACATGATCTACATGAACTCTTCGAGTTCATCGACCGGCAACTTCACCCTTAACGTCTTTTTCGAGATCGGCACCAACCCCGAGCTTGCCCAGGTCGATGTGCAGAACCGGGTGAACCTGGCGCTGCCGCAATTGCCTTCGTCGGTTCAGGCCCAAGGCATCCAGGTGCAGAAGAAATCCTCGGCGTTCATGATGGTCCTCGCCATCTACTCGCCCAGCGAACGCTACGATGCAACCTACATTGCCAACTACACCAACATCTACGTGCTGGATGCGCTAAAGCGCATACCCGGCGCCAATCAGTCGAGCATCTTCGGCACGCCTGATTACGCGATGCGTATCTGGCTCAAGCCTGACCGCATGGCGCAGCTCGGTATCACGGCCTCCGACGTGCAGAAGGCGGTCGCCAACCAGAACCAGCAGTTCGCGGTCGGCAGCATCGGCCAGTCGCCAACCGGCACGGCAGTCGAGCAGTCATTCGCGGTAACCACCACCGGCCGCCTGAGCAATCCGGCCGAGTTCGAGAACATCATCCTGCGCGCGGCGAGCGGCGATGCCGCGATGGTGCGTCTCAAGGACGTCGGCCGTGCCGAACTCGGCAGCAAGGACTATTCGATCCGTAGCAAGTTCCAGGGCAAGCCGGCGACGGTGATCGCCGTTTATCAGCAGCCGGGCGCCAACGCGCTCGACGTGTCCAACCAGGTGCGCAAGACGCTGGCGGAGATGAAGAAGTCGTTTCCGGAAGGGCTTGAGTACGAAATCGCGATGGACACGACCGAGTTCACCCGTGCGTCGATCTCGGACGTCATTCACACCTTCTTCGAAGCACTCGTGCTGGTGGTGATCGTCGTGTTCGTGTTCCTGCAGAGCCTGCGCGCCACTTTGATCCCGGTGCTGGCGGTGCCTGTGTCGATTGTCGGTACCTGCATGGGCATGATGGCGCTCGGGTTTTCGATCAACATGCTGACCTTGTTCGGCATGGTGCTGGCGATCGGCATCGTGGTGGACGATGCCATCGTGGTGATCGAGAACGTCGAACGGAATATGAGCGTCCACAAGCTGAATCCGAAGGACGCCGCCAAACGGGCCATGGACGAAGTCACGGGGCCGGTGATCGCGATCGTGCTTGTGCTGTGCGCCGTATTCGTGCCGGTGGCGTTCCTTGGGGGTATTACCGGACAACTGTACAAGCAGTTCGCCATTACCATTGCGATCTCGGTGGTGTTCTCGGGGCTGGTCGCGCTCACGCTGTCGCCTGCGCTGGCGGCATTGCTGCTGAAACCCGGACACCATGAAAAGAAGGGCTTCTTCAGGTGGTTCGAGAATGCCTTCGGGCGCATGACCGCTGGCTATACGAACCTGGTGAAGATGGTCATCAAGCGCTTCGTGGTCGCCTTGTTGCTGTTCGTCGGCATGATCGCGCTTGCGGTTGTCATGATGCGGTCGATCCCGACCTCGTTTCTCCCGCCCGAGGACCAGGGCTATCTGCTCGGGGCGGTGATCATGCCGGACGCCGCGAGCCTGGATCGCACCGGGGCGGTGTCACAGCACGTGACCGACTATTTCATGAAGCAGCCGGCCGTGGGCAGCGTCACGGTGGTCGACGGCTATAGCCTGCTCGACAGCCAGAACAAGAATAACGCCGGAGCGTTCTTTATCGGGTTCAAGAGCTTCGACGAGCGCTATAAATTCGCCAACATCAAAACGCAGAATGCGCGCGCCGTGCTGATCGACGCCTACGAGCAGCTGTCGAAGGTAAAAGAGGGGATCATCCTGCCGGTCAATCCGCCGTCGATCCCGGGGTTGGGTACGACCGGCGGCACGGAGATGTGGATCCAGAGCAAAGGGGACGGTTCCATCCCGCAACTCGCGGGCGTGGTGAACGACTTCATGGCCAAGGCGAAGCAGCGGCCCGAACTGGCCCGCGTCACGTCGACCTTCAATGCGGCGGCACAGCAGCTGCTGGTCAACGTGGACCGTGAAAAGGCGGAAACCCTGGGGGTGCCGGTCGAGGAAGTGTACAGCGCGATGCAGACCATGTTCGGCTCGCTGTACGTCTCGCAGTTCAATCGTTCGAGCCGGCTCTGGCAGGTCATCCTGCAAGCGGAGCCGTCCTACCGGCTCAAGCCCGGGGATCTCGACCAGATCTTCGTGCGCGGCAAGACCGGCAACATGGTACCGCTCAAGGCCGTGGTGACCACCAAGTTCGTCACCGGTCCGGATCTGGTGACGCGCTTCAATAATTTCCCGGCGGTCAAGATTACCGCCAATGCGGCCCCGGGATACAGCTCGGGGCAGGTCCTTTCCACGCTGCAAGAGGTGGCGGACGAGGTGATGCCCAACGACTACGGGGTGGGGTGGAGCGGCGAGGCGTACGAAGCCCTGAAGGCCAGCAGCTCGTCGGCGCTTGTGTTCGTGTTCGGCCTGATCATGGTGTTCCTGATTCTCGCTGCGCAGTACGAGAAGTGGAGCTTGCCGGTGGGCGTGCTGATGGCGGTGCCGTTTGCGCTCTTTGGCGCGTTGCTTGCCATCCTGCTGCGCGGCCTCGATAACGACGTCTACTTCCAGATCGGCCTCACGATGCTGGTGGCGCTGGCGGCCAAGAACGCGATCCTGATCTTCGAGTTTGCCGTGCTGAACCGGGAACAGGGTGAGTCGGTCTATGACGCCGCGGTCACGGCGGCGACCGAACGGCTGCGTCCGATCGTGATGACCTCCCTTGCCTTCATCCTGGGCTGCGTGCCGCTGGCGATCGCACTCGGCGCATCGGCGAACAGCCGGCATTCGATCGGGACCGGCGTCATTGGCGGCATGCTCGGCGCCACGGTGATCGCGGTGTTTTTCATCCCGATGTTCTTCTACGTGCTCGAAACCATGTCGGAGAAGAAGGGCGGAGGCAAGAAGACTCCCGGTCCGGAAGGCGGCGCGCCCGGCGAGCCGGCACCGGGCTCCATTGGGGCGGGAGCGGGCGGCCCGACGGCCACGCCGTCCGCCAGACGCGAGGACGAATGACATGCGCACTTCGGCTCTTTCGCTAATGGCCTTGCTGACGCTCGGCGGTTGCCTGCTCGGGCCGAACTATCAGCGGCCGGCCGTCAACACGCCGGCTACCTTCCGCTTTGCCGAGGCGGATGCTCAGGATCTCGTCAATACGACGTGGTGGGTGCAGTTCGAGGATCCGGCGCTCAACGATCTGATCGCGACGGCGCTGGCCGAGAACAAGGACGTGAAGATCGCGGCGGCGCGCGTCGAGCAGTTTCTCGGGCAATTCCAGAGCACGCGCTCGCAGTTGTTCCCGCAACTCGGCGCAGGGGCCGGGGCACAGCGTGAGCGCGTGCCGCTAGGGACGACGACATTGCCGTCCGGCGTCGGACAGGTATTCAACCAGTACCAGGCGACGCTCTCGGCGGCATGGGAGATCGATGTCTTCGGCAAGCTGCGCCGTCAGACCGAGTCCGCCCGGGCGAGCCTGCTGGCGAGCGAGGAAGGCAGGCGCGCGACGATCCTGACGCTCGTCGCTTCCGTGGCGTCGTCCTATGTGAATCTGCTGTCGCTCGACCGGCAACTGGAAATCGCCAAGGCGACCGTGGCAAGCCGGGCAGAGTCGGTGCACGTATTCGATCTGCGCTACAAGGGCGGGGAAGTTTCACAGATGGAACTGGCGCAGAGCCAGTCCGAATACGAATCCTCGCTGTCGACGATTCCGCAGATCGAACTCCAGATCGCGCAACAGGAGGATGCGCTATCCATCCTCCTGGGGCAGAACCCGCAACCGATCCAGCGTGACCGCAAGCTGGACGACCTGGTGTTGCCATTGGTGCCGGCCGGATTGCCATCCGAATTGCTCGAACGCCGCCCCGACCTGCGGCAGGCCGAGCAGGACCTGATCGCCGCCAACGCGCTGATTGGCGCGGCGCGCGCGCTCTACTTCCCGTCGATCTCGCTGACTGGCGTGTTCGGCACGGCGAGCACCCAGTTCTCGCAGCTCTTCACCGGCCCGGCCAGGTTGTGGTCATACGCCGGTGCGGTGACGGTGCCGATCTTCACCGCGGGCAACATCAGCGGGCAGGTCAAGCAGGCCGAGGCACTGCAGCAACAGGCGCTGTTCACGTACCAGAAGGCGATCCAGGTAGCTTTCCAGGAGGTCGCGGACTCGCTGGTGTCCTTGCAGAAGACGCGCGAGAAACTCATTGTGCAGGGACGGCAGGTCGACGCGCTGGCGACCTACGCTAGGCTCGCACGGTTGCGCTACGAGGGCGGATACACGAGCTACATCGAGGTGCTGGATGCCGAGCGCAGCCTCTTCAACGCGCAACTGAGTTACGCCCAAGCGCAGGGAACGGTCTTTACCTCAAGCGTGAATCTCTATAAAGCGATGGGTGGCGGCTGGGTGGTCGACGCGGAACGTATGACCTCGGTAGTGTATGGCGACGGCGGCAAATCCGTGCCACCGGACGCATCGCCCTCCGGCACAAGCAAATCACTGCCATGACAGCGGCGCGCCTGATCGCCTGCCACGAGTGCGATCTGCTGCAGCGCGAGACGGCGTTGCCAAGAGCCGGCATCGCGCGCTGCCGGCGCTGCGGCGCGGAGCTCTATCGGAGCCGGCCGGAGAGTCTCGACCGCGCGCTTGCATTGACGCTCGCGGCGCTCGTGCTGTTCGTGGTGGCGAACATGTTTCCGGTGGTAGGGTTGTCGGTGAACGGCGATCTGGTCCAGACGACGCTGTTCGGCGCGGTTCGGATACTCTATCGCGACGGCATGTGGCCGCTCGCCGGCCTCGTGTTCGTCACCACGCTCCTGATGCCGCTGCTGAGAATGCTCGCGATGACGTATCTCTTGCTACCGCTGCGGCTGCGACGGTTGCCGCGCCGGCCCGACGCGGTGTTTCGCGTCCTGGAACTGGCGGCGCCCTGGGGCATGACCGAAGTCCTGATCCTCGGCATGCTGGTCGCCCTGGTCAAACTCGCGCATATCGCCACGGTGGTGACCGGCGTCGCCATGTGGGCGTTCGGGGCGGTGATGCTGCTGCTCGCCGCCGCGTCCTCCGCCTTCGACGTTCGCGACCTGTGGGCCCGGATAGATGCGGCATCGCACGTAAGAGGGCGTGGCGTGATCGCTGCCTCGGCCACCACGGCTGCCCGCGCGGGCTTGCTGGTCTGCCACAGTTGCGGGCTGTTGTCGCGGCTGGCTCCTCATGCCCATGAAGGCAGCTGCCCGCGGTGCGGCAC
>NZ_JBFTLX010000184.1:0-16534 GCF_056396665.1 Cupriavidus sp. 05T313
GGGATATCCGTATCCTTGCCGTCCAAGTTCTGTCCGAYGGCCGCCCACATGTCGCCAATGTACTTGAAGAACGGACTGACGTTCTCCTGCCCCTGCCCGCGCCTGAACCGAATCCACTCCTTGATTGCTTGCTCGACGAGCGCTTCGCGCCCCTCCGACACCGGATCTCGCAGAGAGGCTTTCGGCACAAAGCCAGTGGCAGGCTGAGCAGCGATTTCCTGCTTTACGAAGCCATTCAGAGTTACTTGCCCTTCTTGATTCACGTCGACCCGCAGCCATCCATTGCCGGTTTCATCAACAACATCCACTCGCTGACCAAGATGTAACACCGCCATGCGATTCGCCGGCGCAACCTCAGGCTCGGAACGTAAGTTTAGCGCTTCCACATCTACGTATCTTTTCATGGAATAGCCTCCATTTGTACACGGCAGAGGTGCTACAAGGGTGCGCACTGCGCCGCAGCATCGAAATTAACCTCACGAAAGCGCCAGGCGCAATGCCGGCGACTATTTCATTGCAGGCCGCCTGTCTCGCTCAACCGGAAAATTGGAAAAGGTAGTGATCGGCGAGGCGGGCAATATCCGATGCATGATCGGTTCCATTGATACACCGCCGCGCATTCGCGAAATCTGCCGTACTACCGTGGATGTACTCAGTAATTTTGTGTCCGGTAAATGCTCCGGTCTTGAAGCCGTGGCACAATATGAACAGTGCACTCGCGGCGTTCAACGCCAAATCGGGATCCTCGACCATGTCGATCGCAAGGAGCTCGCTGTACCGCTCGTAGTTGTTCTTCCAGGTGAGCTGGACGTAGCCGCGCCCATAATAGGGGAAGTACCGCAGGTTCTTTTTACGCCAGCTTTCGCTCAGCCAAAACGCCTCTCGCACTGGCCGGAAGGTCTTCGCCGTCTCCCATTCGACGGTAGCCACGATGTATGCGGCCTGCTCCGGTGAACCAATGCCTTGTGCAAGGCATTCCGAACGAATGGCCTCGATCGTTTCTTCACGCGTGGATAGGTCATGCCCCTCGACGGTCAAGCCTGCGAGCTTTTCCTCGAGCGCCTTGACGGAACCCGGCCCTATCCAGCCAGGCTTGCCTTCGAACACGTCAGTCTTGAACTCCGCCCAGGCCGTC
This sequence comes from Cupriavidus sp. 05T313, assembly GCF_056396665.1. Taxonomy (NCBI): domain Bacteria; kingdom Pseudomonadati; phylum Pseudomonadota; class Betaproteobacteria; order Burkholderiales; family Burkholderiaceae; genus Cupriavidus; species Cupriavidus sp. 05T313. Next base: position 1,136 of record NZ_JBFTLX010000184.1, read on the forward strand.
CGGGTCTTCGGTCCGATCAAACCATCGATAGCACCCACTGGATAGCCTAGTATCGCAAGCGCGAGTTGAAGTTCCTTGAGATCCGGCTCGCCTAGCGTCTCGATGGGGGCGGGATCAACTATTGCAGGAAGAAGATTGAGCTTCACCGGATTACCTCCGATTTATTGACTCGCCGCAGTGGCCTACTGCCGTTGCAATTGGGCACGCACGTCTTGAATCGCGCCAAGTGCCTTGTCGAGTGAGGCTGTCAGTTCCCTGTCGGTCCCGGTCTTTAGAACATCGCGCAAATCCTTGATGGCGCTCAGCCCCTGGTCGAGTACGGTTAGCACTGAGCGCACCCGCCCCAGACGAAGTGTCGCTGCCTCCTCTTGTGCACTCGCGGTGGCCGCCTCGAATGTCTTATTTAGCCGCGCAAGCTCCACGTTACGCGCGGCAATATTTTGTAAACGCTTCTCTATGGTTTGCTCAAGCAAGCCTGTAGCCGCTTGCGCTGCAATATTGTCTAACGCATGGACGCGTGCATCGTTTGGAAACGACTCTTCGATGAAATCGGTGAGCCGATCAACAACTTCTAGGCGGGGGCCAAGGTCGTCGTCTTGAGCCGCCTTTTTTGCGTCGTCAAGCACCATGCGCAACTTGGCGGTCCACTCATCCTCGCTTGGATCATTCTGACTCTCGTTCATTGAGACCTCACTGCGATTATCAAACGCCGAATGTTGACCATGGATGCCTCCAACGCGGCCGGATCCACGGCACCCCCGCTGGCCACCGCGCGCAGCAACGCGCGATGGCCGTCCGCCCAGTCAACGATCGCCTGCCTGACGTTGGCCACAAGTTCCAGTTCTTGCTTCAGCCGCTCGGCGTTGGCCTGTTGTTCCGCATACATAGGGGCAAGCTTTACTTTCACGATTTGCTCAACTCGGTCGATCCGCTCAATTTCCTTCTCATTCGGCGGTACCTTCTCATTCGGCGACTTCATCGGTCTATAGAGTTTGCGACGAGTGGACTCTAGGTATTTGAGGTACCCTGTGTCATCCTGATATTCCTGTTGCAGTGCCAGCTTAAGCCTACGGGCTCGGTATGCCAGAGGCGGTAACGTGCCGATCTCGACAAGCTGCTTGTCCACCTCGGATGCAATGCGCTCCACTGCGGGCTGCATGGCCGTCAATACCTCCTTTAGCGAGGACTTCGCACGGGCCGCGGCGATGTTGCCATAGATAAATGCAGCTGCGTCGGTCATGACTGCCACCCCCATCGCTTGCGGCAGGACTATGCCTACGCCCTGTGCCAGTCGCTCGCCAGCACGGGCGACCGCTTGAGCGGCACCGCTTCCCTCCTTTCCAGCGCTCACGATCTGTTCCAGCGACTCGCTGTACTGCATCATCGCCGTCGCCGATTGAACTGGCTGCTTCCACTCAGCCCGCAGCTTCTTCGCACGATCGTCTTCGCCAGCCTGCTCGAGATCGGCAGCAATCAGAGTTCCAGTCTGTATGACACGCAATGACGGTCCCGGGCTCGGCTCAACACCAACCCGTCTGGCCGTGATTGCAACCACCTTATCGACCGTCGCCACAATCTGGCGCAAGGAGGTCGACTTCGCCTGGCTATCAGTCGCCATATGGCCTCCTATTCTTCTTCTAGAGTACGTGTAGTAGGCGATCGCTGGGCCGGAAAGACGCCGACCCTAACCCATAGTCAAGGCGATCCCGGCCCGTCTTGTTATCACCCAAAAGATCTATGCGATTTGTTTAAGACAGTCTTTAATTTCTCTTACTACACACATCGACAAGCCCCATTCGTGGGGCACCCACGCAATCAGTGGGCCGCTTTCATTCTGGTCCGTGGGTAGGAAACCGCGCTAGACCGTGGGCTTCCTATGCGGCAAGGCGGCGATCGTCTGCCGCGGCGATGGAGGGATAGCTGTTCAACGTGCGGCCGGAGCCGGTCGTTGAGCACGGCCGACTGGATATGTAGGAGGCATCTCGGAGCAGCCAACGAGGGGGCGTCCGCGCTGCGTGCGGAAGCCCGCAAGGTCCGGACCACTTTGGCTGCGATCGACATGAGTGCGTCGGCCCGGGATTGGATGGGCGAGGAAAGCTGGGAGCCGTGTCCCGAGCAGCCACTTGTGGCAACGGCGAGGGACCTCTTAGTCGGTCATGGCCACCGGGTGACCCCGTCCTTGGTAGTCGGAAGGTATAGGCTTCCATACTGCGGGCGCCTGGATAGGGGCATCCTCACCACCGGTCCCATTTGGCATTAGGTAGGACGCAGCTCAATCAATGCTACCGCTGTTGGACTTCACACGATGTGCCGGCCGACATCCCAAAACATCGATTCGAGGTGTTCTTCCACCACACTATGGTCTCGATTCATGCCTCGCAGCGTGAGGCTGGCAGGCCACGCGCTAAAGCGCCACGGCCTCGATCTCCGTTCTGACGTCATTAGCAACCGGCACTTTATTGCACTGCAAGCGTAGCGGAATAGCCGGAGCGCACGTCCTCGTTCCTCAACTTTTCCTTCCTAACTATTCTGCAATGAAAGGAATAGTGTAGTGTCCCAATAGGATTGTCATCCTGGCGAAGCCACAGCATCCAAAAAGCCACAAACGAGCAGGACGCAGAGGTAAAATTTCACCCGATTGAGGTAGTACTTTTGGTGGAGCAAAAGAGTTAAAAAATTACATTTGTTGACGAAGACCACTGCGACCGCGCTAAACCTAATCGGTAAATTGGGAGCTGGTTATTGAGCACGGCGGCCCGGATCTGCTGCAGATTGTGCGCGTGCCGAGGCCGTCAGGCCATTTTCTGCCGTTTGACGAACTGCTTGCCGACCACCTTCGGCTGACGTCGGACGACTGCCCCCGCTGCCTGCCAAGCAGGGACTGCCTCATAAATCTCAATTGAGGGGCGGCCCGAGTGTGTCACGAACGCAAGGTCTCGTCTACGTTCGTCACACACCCTGCGACGTTCAGGAGGTTGCGATACAGTCCAGATATCCGTCAAACGCGATGCCGTCACCGACAATTGCGCCGATATTTGGCGTGAACATGAACTGCCTTCTGTGCGATCGGCCTGCGATGTCGGCACCGCCTCGCAGCAGAAGCGCCAGCAACGCCTCTCCCTTCGCGGCCTGCAACTCGCTCAGAGACAGTCGACATTGCGCCGCGCGGGCTTGTGATTTAAATTACCTTTACATCAGATATATCTAAATTCGCAAAGCAACCGTATACGACTTCTGGACGAGTGAAATCCGCCACGCTGGCGCTATTGTTAATGAGTCTTGGTGGGTCTTGTCTCGTCGCATAAGGCCCGACATCCTTCCGTGATTCACGATAGCGGAGATGCGACATGAATACCCCAACCTCCGTCCCGGCTGGAGATTCGACGGCGGGCGAAAATCCGAACGCTTCTTGCACGCAAAAGATCGTCGTTGCGATCCACGGCATCGGCAGTCAGTTGCGAAGTGACACCGTAAGATCCGTGGCCAGTCAATTTGGCGCGCGCTACGCTCCAGCGCTACCGGTTATGCCACTCGGCTATTTTGATATTGCAGGCGTCGGGCAGATCGATGTCAGGCAACTCGATTTGCCCGAACGCAATGGCGGCGCATCGACGGCCGCCAATGACTTGCATGCGCTTTACTCGTCGCTGAGCTTTGGCGAAGTCTATTGGGCGGACATCCCCCGCAAAGTGGTCAAGGAAGAAGACAAATTGGAAGAGGGCAAAGCGTGGGGCTTGTCGATTGTGAGCCGTGTACAGGCGGCGTACATGCGCGACGTGAGGCAAGGCAAGCTTGAACCCGCTGATTTCACCCTCGTTGCCGGCGTGGTAGACGAGATGGTCGAGACCGTCGCCGTGATGCAGAACCTGCTCTTCGTTGCAGAAAAGGCCGGGTTCTTCAAATTCGACCTCGGCCCCGTTCTGCGGGATTATGTCGGCGACGTTCAACTTGTCGCCGATTTCCAGTATCAGCGCGAGGTCATTATCTGCCGCTTTCATAACGTGATGCAGCAGATTGTCGCGCGGGGCAAAGAGCGGACTGGCAATCTACCGGAGTTGTATATCGTGGCGCACAGCGAAGGCACTGTCATCAGTTTCCTCGGCATACTGGAGGCATTGTCCGCCGTATCCAGGCGCAATCCCGACGATAATGATCACGCGGTGGGGACAACCTGGATCGGCTGTCTACGCGGATTCATGACGATAGGGTCTCCCATCCACAAGCACATTCTGCTCTGGCCGAAGCTGTGGGAAAACATGCAGATCAAATGCCATCGGCAAAATAAAGGCGTTCTTCTGGAACGTCAGGACGGCACCACGCTGGAACTTCCCCAGCCTATCAAATGGCGCAATTACTACGATTTCGGAGATCCGGTAGGGTTCGAACTCGATACTGCGCGCGAGTATATGAAACTGAAGGATTGCGAGGCTTTCGAGTTTGATGAGTCCCACGACTATGGCTTCAGCCGCTATTGGCTGCCGGGCAAGGCGCATACGGACTACTGGACGGACAAGGAGGTGTTCGGCCATTTCATCGATAACGTTGTGCTCGGCAAGGATGTCAAAGGACCGAAGTCTCGGCCCCTGAGAAGCTTCGTCAGTACGGGCGTTCCATATCTGCTCAGTTTTTCCCTGCATTTGCTTGCCGTTTTTGTCCTCTACAAGGCACTGGCGCCCGTGTCAAAGCCAGAAACGCCGCAGCCCGTCAGTGAATTCCTGACTCGCTCGGTGTTCGCGCTTGCCTGCCTGTTGATGGGGGCAACAGCCGCCGCGCGTCTACCGAGGCTTGTCAAGGCAAAGGGCAAGCGAACCAGCGCGTGGCTCCGGTGGCGGCTACTTTCGCTTGGCATGTTCGCGCTTGGCGCGGCAATCTGCTGGCTCTTCCTGCCGACGGACGTTGCGCAGTTTCTGTCCCCACCCTCTGCGCACATAATCGGGTGGATCGTTTCGCCCAGCGACGGCGCCAGAAAACTGGCCTTCATCGCGGCTGGCGCCTGTATCGCCGTCAGCGGATGGTTGGTGCCACGCCGGCCACGTGTGGGCCGCCGCCTCCTGGTATTGATTGGCGCCCTGCTGGTCGGAGCAATCGTCACTGTGCGTATGTGGGATGCTGCGGACCAGCCGTTCTGGCCCGTGGTTCTCGCCGGTGCGTTGTTTCTCTACGCGTGGTGGCTTGCAATTTTGATCTTTGATCTGGCATTCGTCTGGCACCGCTACATTCGCCACTCGGTCGCGCTTGGCACACTGCGTGCGTGGCGCGAAAGAAAGGCAGATGCGGAGCCGCTACCGCTTATGCAGGGTGGGCTGCGCGCCGGGAACACGAGACCGCAGCCTGAATAGGGCTGCCAGAAACCCGTTTCCCGCATGCCTGTCGCGCGCGGACTACGAAGCGTGGTCTACGTGGACGCTTCCTTCCGTTTTACCGGCTGTTTCCGCCGATTCGGCTTCCCACTGTACGCCGAGCGGGGCGAGCGTTACCGATTCGCGACGCTGATTCACGGGGTACGTTGCCCGCCCTACGCCGGTTCGAAGAAACGCAATGTCACGTTCGTCCGTCTTTGTGCGCAGGAAGTTGAGTTGTTTGGGGTCTGTTGCGTATTCCTGGCTATAAGGGTATAGGCGGTATCGAATTCGATATAGTGTGTGGAGCATCAAAGCACGGCGCCCGGATAATGCTAGTAGCGGTGCTGGCACGGTTCGCGAAAGTGCCATAAATATGTGCGCCATCGCACGTTCGTCTTCAGGTATTGCGTGCAAGCATATATTCCCCTCGTTGGGGCGCGGGCGCGGCGCGGGACCGCCCTCTAGACTTTGACCGAAGGGCATGACCTCCGGAGCGGTGCTTGAGCGTCGCCGCCGTCAATAGTTAGCTGAGGAGATGCGATGTGGCAGCTCTCCCTAGCTGGCCCTCCCTTGCTGTCCCGCCGATCCTGCGCCACGCGGTGGCGGTATTGGCAACACCACCACCGTGGTCTTCAACCCTTTTCGATGGCTTGACCGCCATCCCCGGCGGCACGGCAATTTCAAGAGAGATCTGACCCGCATGACACTGAGCGACCTGAGCGGACCTGTAGAGATCGTATGAAAACCGACACACCTCCAACCCGGACTTCACTGTGGCGGAAGCGAGACTTCCCGTGCATCGCTAGCGTTCGAGCGTTGCGCAAAAACAGAAAAAAGGCAGCTACGATGGCCACTCAAAACAACAGCCAGGAAGACCGACAGCAGGCCTATCAACAACACCTGGTTTCGCTGGTCGAGGATGCACGCAAGCTGCTCGCATTCGCCGCTGCAAATGCCAAGGCTATAGAGAGCGAAATCCGTGACCCTCTCTTAAAAACGGCAAAGTCCATTGCTGCAGGGACGCAGTGCATCGAAGATGAGCAGGCATTCTTCAAAGCGTACGAGGCATTGACCGTCAGGACGGCGCCCGTTACCGTGGATACGCTGGAGGCATCAAAGACTAGGCTACCCGAGCTTATGAGCCTGTTTTCGCGTGAAGGGCGTCGTGAGTGGAACAAACTGACACTTGGGCGCTATATCAATGTATTCATCTTCGTGTTTGTGTTACTCGCTACCGGCGTCACGCTCGGCTATAACGCGGTAGGCGCGACCGGATTGCAAAAATATGCGGAACTTGGGGACAGCGAGCGCACAGCGGACAAGGCGGCGCATGCCGGCAAACCGGAAGCGCTGCTCCGTAATCGCATTGAACAGGAGATACTGGTTACGCGTCTCTGGAATTGGTCTCAACTACCGTGTGAGAAAGAAGCTAACTTCCTTTTCAGTATTCTTTGCTCCAAAATTGATGATGGTACAATGAACCCGCCTAGCTCGGCGGGCGAGAAGATCCTAGCCGCGCAAGCGGTAGCAGCCCGTCTAAGCGGCGTCTACCTTCCGCTCCTGCTGGGCTGGCTCGGTGCTCAAGCCTACATCCTGCGAAAAATGACGCGGGAGATCGCGGAAAACGCCTTGGCGCATTCTTCCTCCATACACCACATCGCCCGAGTCGGGCTCGGCGCGCTGGCAGGCTTTGCATCCGTATGGCTGCTCACGCCGGAGGCAGTGGGTGGCGCCATATTCAAGACGCTCCCGGCATGGGCACTTGCTTTCGTTGCGGGCTACGGCATTGAACTCGTATTTTCGTTCATGGATAGGATCATCAACGCGTTTGCGTCCAAGTCGGCGTGACCCTCTCCCGGTATGTGCGACGCTCTCGTCTTTGTTTCACCCAAGGCTTGTCCGTTGCGTGATTGCGATAGGCGGCGGTCGGTCAATCCACCCAAGATAAGCATCAGCAATTAGGCATCAACAAGCCTTATATGCAGCATGTCGATGAGGTTTGTGGCGAGACGGACGAGGCTTGGCGCGATCCGGCCGCACGCGATGGATACGTGTTGCGATCACGGCCAAGGTCTCATTCAGAGCGGCCTTGGCCCAGCGCAAGCCGAGCAGCGCCGCCGACAGGACAGGTTTGAGGGCGGTGATGGCGTAGGCACGGTTGATCCGATGCTCCGAGCCAATCTCATATTCCTGCGCGGCGGTGAGGCAGCACAGGGCGTGGAGGTTGTCGCTCAGGATTTTGGCGCCGAAGTCCTGCCTGGCAGCCAACTGCGATAGGCCTGACAGGTGTTCGAGAGCCATGCGGTGTTTGAGACGTTTAAACGCCTCCTCCAGGCGCCAGCGCTGATGATAGAGATCGCGGAAGGTGGCAGCCGGATATCGGTGCATGTCGAGCAGATTGGTGATGAGCACGCGCACCTTACCGGCTGGCGAGATCTGCCGGATCAGCCGAACGGTCTGCGGGGAAGCCGCACACTCATAGTCGCGCGCGTCAATGCGGGCTGGAGCCGGGAGCGTAGTCGACATTGAGTCTAACGTCCTTGTGCACAACTGCGCGGCGCAGCGCGTCATCGCCCAATTGATCGAGAGCGGGATGGTTGCCGCTGCTCTGCTGGCACCACATTGAGGGGTCATCGTACTTTGCGTGCGTGTATGTCGACTTCCATGATGAACCTCCACATGTCAGGTTGATGCCGACAGTGTCCCCCGAAGGGAGGCGTCGGGTCCATCTCAGTAAAATCTGGCGGTCTGGCCGTGAAATCTGTTAAGAATCAAACAGTTGGAAAGTTACTGGCTCCAAGTAGCCCTCATGGCCGAAAAGCCTTACTGCAAGCCGAATTCGGAGCGGTCACCGCCAGATTTCGCACGCAAAGTACGATGATCCCAGAATGGCCACAGTGGTCGGGTCGAGCGGCCTGTCAGAATTGATCGAGTACATGTTGAAGTCTTCTTTGCGGATTTTCGCTGCGCGCAAGGCCTGCTCCGCCCTTTGGCGCAGGTGCGTTCCAGATCTGTCGAGAATTGGGTACGCAATGCCTTCAACTGCCGCTCGAGCGCCTCGACCTAGCGCTTGCTCTCGTCGTGACGCGCCTGCGTGGGCGGTCTCCAGCGGACCGGTCCGCATCTCGACCTGAATGAGGCGGAGCTGCTCGACGACCACGGCAAAGAGATCGGCGGCGTTCACCGGTGCACCTCCCGACATGGCGTCTTCAATCGCCGCCGGCGAGGGCGGCGCGAAAGCACTGCCTAGCAGCGCTGCCTCAAGCTTGACATCGGCGATAATCGCAGCGCACCGGCATGACGGGAGTATCGAACGGTCGTGCCTGTATCCCCCCGTATTTGAATCTGGAGGACGCCATGCGTGACATCATCGACGGCTTTCTGCGCTTTCAGCGCGACGTCTATCCTCAACGMGTYGAGCTYTTCAAGCAACTCGCRACGACRCAAMATCCRAAGGCGCTGTTCGTCACCTGCTCGGACAGYCGSGTCGTGCCCGAGCTCCTCACCCAGCGTGAGCCGGGAGAACTGTTCGTCATTCGCAATGCCGGAAACATTGTGCCGTCCTACGGTCCGGAACCTGGTGGCGTTTCGGCCACCGTCGAGTATGCGGTCGCAGTCCTGGGCGTGCAGGACATCGTGATCTGCGGGCACTCCGACTGTGGCGCGATGGGCGCGATCTCGCGTTGCACATGTCTTGATCACCTGCCGGCAGTCGCGAGCTGGTTGCGTCATGCAGATGCTGCGAAAGCGATCAATGCGGCGTATCAGTTCGATACCCCTCGCGCCAAGCTCGACAGTCTCGTCAGAGAGAACGTGATCGCGCAGTTGGCCAATCTACACACCCATCCGTCCGTGGCACTTGCACTCGAACAGGGGCGCATGAATCTGCACGGATGGGTTTACGACATCGAGAAGGGTAGCATCGATGCCCTCGACGGCCCAACACGACGATTCGTACCGCTCGCCGAGTCGCCGACAACTGTTGCTGTGGCTTCGCGCAATCGCGGACAGGTGTGAGAGAAGTTGGCAGCGACTCGATGTAACAGGGAGCCACTTGACCAGGTGCCCGCATGGCGATGTGAGACCAATCCAGGATGCACTCACCGCGATCACCAAAGCCAAGCTGACCGTAGCCATGCGCAATCACTCGGTCAGACCGACGCGGAAATGTTCCACGGACTGCCCGGCGTTGACCGCCCGCTGCAACCAGTCCGGCATGGCGCCGCGGCCGTCCCAGCCCTGCCCGTGCGCGTTGCGGTAGCGCACCGCACCAGGCGTTGGGCGCGGAGGCGACTCGGCAAAGCAGCCGGCGGCCAGCAGGTCGGACAGGCTCAGCCCATGCTGGGCCATCTGGATGCGGATCCAGGTGATCGCTTCCGCGCGCTCGATTTCGATCGACATCATTTTAGGTGCACAGATTTGAGGAAGCTGCGGAGCAGGATCCTGCGTTGTCGTCTCAAAGACCGTTAGGCCTCAACATTGTGCCGGCGGATCGCTGGTGTAAAGCAACCTGCTCCCTTGGGGATTGGGAATCACGTGGTCACCCCGCCGCTCAAAAACTAATCAGRCCCGAGGAGCCCGCCGGGCATCTGGTCCTCGCGCGGTTTGTGCACAGGCTTATCCCGTGGCGCGGTGGACAAATCCCCTCCCTCGGGTGCCCCCTCAGGCCGACCCCGGCTTGAACTTGGTGCGTGTGGTCGGCGCGCGGCGCCTGGCGGTCGCCTGGTGGCGCGTCGCATTGGCTTCCGCTTGCGCGCGCTCGGCCCGTCTTAGCGCCGCTGCCAGTTCGGCCCGCAGCCCTTCTTGCGCCGCCTGCCCTCGTCCGAGCGCCTGCTCTGCCTCCGCCAGTTGCCGGCTGAGCGTGTCGCGCTCGGCCTGCAACCGCGCCCGCTCCTCGGCGCCGGCCACGGCGGCATCTTGCGCCTTCGCCTGCACGGCCGCCAGTTCGGCGCGCAGGTCCGCGACCGCCTGCTCGCCCTTCTGGCGCAGCGTGCGCTCCTGGTCGATCTCGCGCAGCGCGCGGCGCTCGGTGGCGCTGGCTCGCTCCTGCGCGACGGCCACCTGCTCGCGGGTGCGTTCCAGCTCCATCGAGAATTGGGTACGCAACTCTCCCAATTGCCGCTCGAGCGCCTCGATCTGGCGCTGCCCCGCCTCCTGACGCGCCCGCGCGGCGGCGTGGGCCTGGCGCTCGGCGTCCAGTTCCCCCTGCAGCGCCGCGCGTGCGCTCTGCTCCGCGTCGAGCCCGGCCTGCACGGCGGCGGTCTCCTGCTCGGCCACCACCACCGCGGCCCGCGCCAGGTCGCGCTGCGCTTCCGCCTCGCTCGCCTGCAGCCGCGCTTCGGCCCGCAAGGCGGCCAATTCGCCGGCGGCCGCCTCGTTGGCGGCCTGCCAGATCGACTGCACGGCGTCGGCCGCGATCGCCTTGAGCGCCTCCGGCAGCCCGGGGTGGTCGATGGTCACGCGCATCTTGCCGCGCAGGTCCGCCCAGAACTGCGCCAGCACCTCGGTGGGCGTGCCCATGCTGCCCTTGCGCACCARRCCGTAGAGCTTGTTGGCGGTGGGCGTGATGCCGTACCGGAAGAACAACAGGGCGCAGACCTCGCGGTAGAGCGCGCGRGTCTCGGGGAGCTGCGMGCGCAGGGTCGCCACGTCGGCGGCGAGCGTGGCCTGCAGGGCGGCGTCGGGAGCGGCGTCGAGCGGCGTGGATTCGGGGCTGGCAGTCATGTTTGGGCGGCGYACGAGGTCAGTTTCAATAAATATTACTACGTAATACRTKAATTTAYTGAGTAAWATTGMAAATMTTTAGACATAAGTGGGCTTCTGTCTATAATTACGTCTACGCTCACGCCATGACGCCCGCCGCACCGATGGAACCCACCGCGCTCCCCCACACTGCCTTCACGGCCCTACCCGCCACCCCGATCGAGCGCCTGCGCCTGCCCGCCGCGCTGTCCGGCGCCGCCGGCAGCAACCGGGCGCGCGGCGGCACCCCGCAGATCTCGGCCACTGACGATCTGGCCGCCGTCACCGCCTGGCTGGCACGCTATACCGACACGCCGGCCACCCTGCAGACCTATCGGCGCGAGGTGGAGCGGCTGCTGCTGTGGGCCGTGATGCAGCACGGCAAGCCGCTGTCGTCGCTCACCCATGAGGACCTGCTGCTGTACGAGCGTTTCCTGGCCGATCCCCAGCCCGCCTGGCGCTGGGTCATGGCGTCGCGCAAAAAGCTCGCGCGCGGTGCGCCGGACTGGCGGCCGTTCGCCGGCCCGCTCTCCCCGGCCAGCGCGCGGCACGCGATGGTGATCCTCAATACGCTGTTCGCCTGGCTGGTGGACGCCGGCTACCTGGCCGGCAATCCGCTCTCGCTGGCACGCAACCGGCGCGGCCAGTCCAAGCCCAGGGTCACGCGCTACCTGAGCCACGAGATGTGGCAGGTGGTCAAGGACACCATCGAGGCGATGCCGGGTGCGAACGACACCGCCACCGAGCGCGACCGGCTGCACGCGGCGCGCTGCCGCTGGCTCTTCACGGTGCTGTATCTCGGCGGCCTGCGCGCGGCCGAGGTGGCCGAGACCCGCATGGGCGCCTTCTTCTGCCGGCGTGACCGCGACGGCGTGGAGCGCTGGTGGCTGGAGGTGACCGGYAAGGGCAACAAGACGCGGCTGGTGCCGGCCACGGACGAACTGATCGKGGAGTTGGCGCGCTATCGCGAGGCGTACGGCCTGCCGCCGGCACCGCATCCTGGTGAGGCGCGCCCCATCGTGCTGCCGATCATCGGCAAGGAAAAACCCTTGTCACGCGGCGCGCTGCATCTGGTGCTGAAGGAGGTGTTCGGGATGGCCGCCGCGCGCCTGCGCGCGCGCGGCCCCGAGTGGGAAAGCCGGGCCGCGGTGCTCGCCAGCGCCTCGGCGCACTGGCTGCGCCATACCGCGGGGTCGCACATGACCGACCAGCAGGTGGACCTGCGTTTCGTGCGGGACAATTTCGGGCACGCGTCCATCTCGACCACCAGCGCTTACCTGCATACGGAAGACGATGCGCGGCACCAGGCCACACAGGAGCGGCATCGGATCGGCTGGACCAGCAAGACGTAGGCGCGCGCGCATGCCAATCCATGGCCTTTGCCCACGGCTATGAGCCGCACCTGCGGCTCAGCGCAGGATACGCGGCTGCTTCCGCGACCCGTTCAGTGCATGGAAGGCCCTCCAAGAAATCCTCCATGATTCGCTGGCGATTGGGGTGCATCTCATTTACAAGGGTGCGACGGGTGATGAGGCGGAGCGGGCGCTGGATAGGGATGCGCAACGGAAGGGTGAGGGTCGGTATCGCGTCTCCCGAGGGTAGGTCCACGGCCGGCTAATCCCGTCCGTGGCGTTGTCATGCTAAGACGGGCTTCGCGTAGGGCAAAAGACTCCGGGCCTCGTTTCCCGTGAATGGGGTCAGCCGGGTCACAACCGTTGCTGCCGGGTCTGAATCCCGCGTGCGGGCCTGATCCGCGACAGTTACGCCGACTTCGGGCCGAACCTGGAGGCGCGATTGTGGACAACAAGCAGCGGCTCGGGTCTGTGTTGCAGATTGCGCAGTATGTTCAGGAGAAATCAAACAGCACTTCACCCGCACAGACGGCACCGGCTCGGCTGCCCGGTCTACGGCCCGCGAGAGCTACTCTCCATGCGCGCGCCTGCCCTGCTGGCCGGCGCCAGCGGGAAATGCAGCGTGAACCGGATCAGGCCCGGCTCCGGGCAGGCAGCATCGGCCTGCCCCTTGTGCAGGCCCATGATGGCCTTGACGATGGCCAGGCCCAGGCCGCTGGACTCGGTGAGCCCGCTGCGCGCGGCATCGCCGCGGTAGAAACGGTCGAACAGCCGGCCGAGCTGGGCCGGCGGGATCGGCTCGCCACGGTTTTCCACGCAGATCAGCGTGCCGTCGGCCTGCTGCACGCCGCTCAGGCGCACCACGCTGCCCGGCGCGCCATAGCGCACCGCGTTGACGACGAGGTTGTTGATGGCGCGGCGGCACAGCAGCGCATTGGCCCAGAGCGTGCCGTCGGCCTCCACATCGAAGCGCATTCCCTTCTCGTCGGCGATCCCCTCGAAGTATTCCGCGATCTTGTGCAACTCCGACCGCAGCGGCACCGCCGACTGCTCGATGGTCAGCCGCGCGTGGTCCGCCTGCGCGAGAAACAGGATGTTCTCCGCGATATGCCTCAGCCGGCCGAGCTCCTCCAAGTTGGACTCAAGCACCTCCCGGTATTCCTCCGGCTTGCGCGGCTGGCTCAGCGTCACCTGCGTCTGCCCGATCAGCGCGCCCACCGGTGTGCGGATCTCGTGCGCCAGGTCGGCCGAGAACTGCGAGAGACGTTCGTAGCCTTCGCCCAGACGGTCGAGCATGGCATTAAAGGCGCGCACCAGGCTGCGCAGCTCGTCCGGCGCGCCATGCTCGTCGAGCCGCACCGCCAGGCTGACGGGACTGATCTGTGACGCGCGCGCGGCGATGCTGCCCACCGGCCGCAACCCGCGCCGGATGGCGAGGAACGCGAGCGCGGTGGCCGCCAGCATGCCCACCAGCGTGGCCAGCAGAACGCGGTCGCGGTAGGCGGCCAGCATCTGCGCTTCGTTGTTCATCGGATGGGCCGCGATCACCTCGACCACGCTGCCGTCGTCGTTCGAGCGCGCCCGCGCCGCGGCCCAGTGGATCGGCACGCCGCTGTCGAGCTGCGTGCGCAGGATGCTGGCGGCGGTGAGGCTGGYGCCGTCCGCGGGGGTCAGCGCGGCAAGCGCCGGCGGCACCGGCAGGTCGTCCGGGTTGACGTGGATGAAGGGTGGCTCGCCCGGCCTGCGGAAGAGCAGCACGTCGCGCTCGGCGCCGAGCATGGTCTCGAACAGCAGCGGCCGGTCCTTGAGCTCGGAGATCGTGTAGACGCTGCGCGCCAGCCGGCGGAAATGTGTCACGCGCCCGATAAGCTGCAGGTCGGCGCGCGCTTCCATCGAGGTCCTGGCGGAGTCGTAGAAGTACGCGCCCAGCGCGACGATCACCGCGCAGGCGATCAGCGCGAACAGGAGCATGGTGCGCGCCACCAGCGAGTGCGGGCGCTGGAGCCAGACGTTCATGCGCCTTCGCCGAAGGTGTAGCCGATGCTGCGCACGGTGTGGATCAGCTTCCTCTCGAACGGCTGGTCGACCTTGGCCCGCAGCCGCTTGATGGCCACGTCGACGACATTGGTGTCGCTGTCGAAGTTCATGTCCCACACCTCGGCGGCGATCAGCGTGCGCGGGAGCGCCTCGCCCTGCCGCTTGACCAGCAGGTGCAGCAGCAGGAACTCCTTGTTGGTCAGCGCGATCTCCACGCCTTGCCGCATCACCTTGCGGCGCAGGACGTCGAGCTTGAGGTCGGCGTACTCGAACGCCTCCGCCTCGCGCACCACGCCGCGCCGCAGCAGCGTGCGCACGCGCAGCAGCAGCTCGACGAAGGAGAACGGCTTGACGAGATAGTCGTCGGCGCCGAGTTCGAGGCCGCGGATGCGGTCGTTGACGTGGTCGCGCGCGGTCAGGAAGATCACCGGCAGGTCGCGCTGGGCGCGCAGCGAGCGCATGATCTCCCAGCCATCCATGCCCGGCAGCATCACGTCGAGCACGACGAGGTCATAGCGGTGCTCCAGCGCCAAGTGCAGGCCGTCCGTGCCGGTGCGCGCCAGGTCCACGGTGTAGCCGCTCTCGCGCAGGCCTTTGCGGAGATAGTCGCCGGTCTTGGGATCGTCTTCGATGACGAGGATGCTCATGATGCGGGTGGGGGACGCGGTTGAGGGACGCGGTGGGGAGCAGCGGTCGAACTGCCATTCTAGCGACGGCGCCGCAGCAGGTCGATGACACCTTTGTCATCAAAAAGTCACCAGAACGACCCGGGTGCCATCCTAACCTATCAGCAATTTTCCCTCGGAGAAACAGCATGACCTTCGTTTCGAGCAAGCTGGCGCGCACCGTGCTGGCCGCCACCCTGCTGGCCGGCGCCGCCGTCGCCGGCGCGCCCGCCGCGCTGGCCCAGAACGCCGCGGCTGCCC
>NZ_JBFTLX010000185.1:0-14161 GCF_056396665.1 Cupriavidus sp. 05T313
CTGTTGAATTGGGCTACTGTTGAATTGGGCTACGAAACCTGGGCCACGAAACGACAGCTTGCTGCGTCCGCCTTACGGGCCGCCGGGATACTACACTGCCGCAGTCCGGCCYGGCCGATCACCCCCGGCGTACCGCGGTCACTTTGCCGTCCTTGACGTCCAGCGTGCGGCGCTGGGGGTTGTAGTCCATGGTGCCGGGCAGATGCTGGCCTTCGCGTTCGCCAAATCGCCAGGCACAGCCCTTGAGCAGTGCGACGGCATCGGCCTCGCTCTTGCCGATCAGCGCGTCATCGGCAAGCTTGTCGGCCTGGCAGCCCTCCGGCGTGCCACGGCTGCCTTGCGGGCCTGGGTTGGGCACGGCGCTCACGGGTGGCTGGGCGGCGCATCCTGCCAATAGCGTTGCGAATACGATCGAACCTGCCGCGATATGCCGCTTCAGCGGGCTTTGCCCTTTGGGCTTTTGTTTCATGATATTGGGGATAGAGAAGTGCAATAAATTCAGCCCGGCCGACAAGGTGCCGGATAGGCGTTCGCTGGACGTGCCGGGCCAGTGCCAATGGCCATTGGCGTATGCCGCCGCGCAATGTCCGGTGGAGAACGTATCATGGATTGATGCCGTCCGGTATTGCAACCTCCTGCCAAAGACTTCCAGCCTTCCAGACCATGGGGAAAACTCGCCGATATAGCCTGGTATGGAGAAAACACCGGATGCAACACGCAAGAGGCCGGTCGGAAGCGGCCCAATGACCGGGGACGTTACGACACGCTGGGCAACGTCTGGAAGTGGTGCGCCGATCAATACGATCCGGAGGTCGATGGTTCGTATCGTGTGTTTCGCGGCGGCGGGTGATTCGGCTCACCTCTGGCTTCATCTGCATCAACCTATCGCCATACCGCGCAAGTTCCCTTCCTGACATAGCGGACAGGGGCGGAGCGCACCCCTCGCGCATGCCCCGCCGGGTCCCGTGCCGGCGATGCTTGCCTGCCAGCGCCCGCGACACCCCCACGTGAGACGAAACGTCAGTTTTTGTGAGACGCAGCGTCAAGTGCCGAAACGATAACTCTGCAAAAATTGGCGCCGGTTCGAGGTACGCGCCAGCCCTCTAGAGAAAGAGCGCGGCCCCGGGCCTGACTGGCAAGCGACCTTCGATGGCGGGCACGACACCCTTGCCACCAGCAGGCCGCGCACGACCAGGCCATTCCAAAAAAGGCCCTCGATAGCAACCAGGCAGCGCGGCTTGCGTCCGGCGCAATTCCATGCGCCGGCCCGGTCGCGTCTTCGGCGTTCGTCCATAGCGCCGCATGGCGGCGGGCAGCGTCCGCGCAATCGCATCGCCGCGGCTGGCCGACACCATGCAGTTCCTGCGGTATTCGCCCGGCACCAGTCATGGCGTAGTGAAAACTCAATTTTTAGAGCGGGTAATCTCATGCTGAAAAGAAGAACGAAACTGATATCGCTGACGCTTCTGGCGGCCGCCGCGCTCGCGGCGTGCGGGGGCGACAACCCGGAGACCCCGGCTGCGAGCGCCCAGACGCCCGGCGCGCCCACGCCCGCGCCCACGCCCGCGCCCGCGCCCACACCCGTGCCCCTGGCGTCGAGCTGTACCGAAACCGGTGTCGATGCGAAGTTTGCCTGTCAGACCGGGGTCACGGAGCCGCTGTACATCTACCAATGGGCGCTCAGGCAGGCCACCAGCTACTTCAAGTCATTCCCGGATACGGCGGATGGCGTCACCGACCTCAATGTGGAAGAAGCGCATGCCGCGGGCATCAAGGGCCAGGGCGTCAATGTCCTGGTTCTCGACGATGGCGTCGATATCAACAATGAGGACCTGGTCGCCAATGTGAACAAGTCGATGACTTACAACTTTGACGACGGCACCAGCAACCCCACGCCCGCCAATATCCCGATGAACATCGCGGACGCGCATGGCACCCATGTCGCCGGCATCATCAGCGCGGCGCAGAACGGCAAGGGCGTGATTGGCATCGCGCCCCGCGCCACCCTGGGCGGCGCGCGCTTCATCGGCACCGCGGGTGCCGACATCCTGCAGGCCTACGGCGGCGCCGACTGGYCCCGGAATGCCCATATCATCAATGCCTCATATGGCGGGAATCCAGAGGTGCCGGACGAGTACGACACCGCAGCCGGGACCAGTGCCGTCATCCGGGCCTTCCCGAACCTGAGAAGCGGCAAGGGCCTGGTCATGGTGAAGGCATCGGGCAATGAGTACCACGCCATCCGGGGCGACACACCCAGGTCTTGCCCCGATATCGACGGGATAAGCGGCGTCCTCAGTTGCGAAAATCCCGCGAACGACACGGAAGCGCTTGAGCCTGGCGTCATCCTGGTAGGCGCGGCCAACGCCAAGGGCATCAAATCGAGTTACTCCAACGCCGGAGCGGTCAACTGGATCACCGGGCTCGGTGGTGAATATGGGGAGAAGGGGCAGTACGGAGAAGGCGGCTCCGGGCCGACGATCTACTCGACCGACCTGACCAGTTGCGCGAAAGGATATAGCCGCAACTACCTGGAACTAGCCAATGCATTCACCATTGGCGGCACCGCGACCAACAAGAAAGATAACCCGAACTGCGACTATTCCAGCATGAATGGCACTTCGGCCGCCACCCCGACCATCTCGGGGGTGGTTTCGCTGATGCTGGCGGCAAATCCGAACCTGACGTGGCGAGACGTCCGCGAGATTCTTCGCGTGACCGCCAGGAGAATCGATCCGAATTATGGCTCGCGCGACAACCGGAATTTCCGGCTTGACCTGAAGCAGGGGACATTTACCGCCAGTGATGATGCCAGCCTCGTCGATGGCAGCCAGACTGCGCGGCTGGATCTGGGCTGGCAAAAGAATGCCGCGGGCAACTACTACTCGAACTGGTACGGCTTCGGCCTGGCGGATGCCGCGGCCGCCGTCAGGCTGGCGAAGGCATACAGCGCCTACAAGCCGGCAACCCTGGAAATTGGCGGCTTCACCAAGGCGTTCGCGGATAGCGCGCAGCTCAAGTACGGTTCGGTCCAGAAGCTGGGGCAGTTCACGGTCGGCGGCAATGACAAGGTGGATGCCCTGCAGCTGAGACTGAGCGGCTCCATCTGCGTCGGCAGCGTTGGCATCTTTGTCAAATCCCCCTCGGGGACCATTTCCGCACTCGCCGTTCCCTACAACAGCTACTACAGCACAGGCGTGCCGGAAGTGAAAAGCTACGGGCTGGGCAGCTATGCATTCCATGGCGAGAACGCCGCCGGAAATTGGGAGGTGTATGCAGTCAGCGCGATGCCAGCCCCCGCCGCGCCCGGCGCATGCAGCAGCTTTCTGCCGGAAGCCGATGGTGCCAGCGTCAAGCTCAGCAAGCCCCTGGCTGTTGAGTACCGTGTGATTGCCGCGAAATAACGGGGCGAGGAGAATGATGATGAAAAAGAACTTGTCCCTCAGGGTCTTGCTGTGCGGCGCCGCGGCGCTCGCCGCCACGCTGTGCCACGCGGGCGCGTCGGCCTATGTGGCCGGGCAGCAGCTTTCACCCGCGGAATTGAAGAGCCTTGCGGGCACGACGGCCGTTCGTCTTGGCAGCCAGTCGYTCCAGACGCTGCCGGCTTCGGCCACGGCAAAGAGCGCGGGCGCCATGGGGAGCCCGGTGACGCTGGTCGTGAACGACCGGGGCGTTGTCGGCGAGAGCCACAACGAGGTGATTGTTTCGCAAGTATCAACCCAGGAAGTCCAGCAGAAAGTCGGCAAGCTAAGCCGCTCAGCCACCGGCATCCAGTACTTCGATCACATGAATATCAGCAAACTGACGTTCGCTTCCTTCCAGGATGCGGCGGCTGCCAGGGAGCAGCTCAAGACGCTGCTTCCGCCGGCGGCGGGGGTCGATGTGCCGATCCGGTATGGCAAGCCCAAGGTGCGCTGAGCGGTTTTCACGGCCGGAGTCACGCTGCTTTGCCTCGTTTGAAAACCACGGCTGCCTGGGGTCCCCGAAGAAGCGCCGGGGCGCTCCAGGCGCCGAAACGCCAGCCGGGAACTTGCGCCGGGCAGGCGCGATGCACCGGCGCCCCGTGGCGCGCTCCCGATGATGGAAATGCAACGACCATACCGAAGCCTGTGCGGCTTCCTCCTGGCAGTCCTGGCGGCAGGATGTACATCCTACAAGTACGTCCCCCCAAAATCCGATGCGGGCCGTCAATGCGTGACGACCTGCGAAACCAACAAGCAGATCTGCATCACCGGCAAGGAACAGGTCGCAGCCGTCAAGGAGCAGGCCTGCGAAACACGGCGCGCCAACACCCTTGCCACCTGCCTTGCCGCCTCCGCGAATGACAAGGGCAAGGAGCAATGCACCAAGCGGCAGGCTTACTGCTCCAGCTACGCATCGACCTACAGCTGCGACAGCGCTTACCAGGCGTGCTACATACAGTGCGGCGGGCAGGTCATCGAAGTCGAGGACTGAGCCCTTGCCGCCAGGCGGCATCCGGGCCAGGCATCGGACGGCCCCCGATACCGTCAGGCGCCGCTGCCGGTGGCAGTGAATTCGCCCCGCAGGCTCTCCAGCCATTTGTTGATGGTGGTCGCTTCGCTTGCGTCGGCCGGCGCCGCTGGCCAGCTGTTGCGCGGATGCTCCGCGAGCGCGCGCACCTCCCGCGGACTCAGGCTGAAGCGGCGGCGGAAGGCACGGCTGAAGGTGCTCTCATTCGAATAGGCGTAACGATATGCCAGCTCGGCGATGCTGAGCCCGCTGCCCTTGGATCGGGCAAGTTCATCGAAACAGCGATCCAGCCTCCGGCCCTGGATGTAGGCGTTCACGCCGCCGTCGGCGTCGAACAGGCGGTAGAGGCTGGCTCGCGACAGGCGGAAAGCGCCGGCGACCTGTTCCGGCGAGAGCGCTTCCGCGGTCAGGTGTTCTTCGATATAGCGCTGCACCAGCTTGCGCATGCTGCGGCGTGCCGCCTTTTGCACGTCGGGCTCGCTATCGCGAAGCCTGGCGCCACTGCCCTCCAGCATGATCAGCGCCGCGGTGACCGATGCCGCCCTCTCCTCGCCTGTCAGCGCGTCGCCAGCCAGCAGGAGTTGCGACAGGTGCGACGCCAGCAGCCGCGCCGATCCCTGGCCGGCGTCCAGCACCGTACCGTGCAGGTTCCAGCTCCGCAGCGACGCGGGAAGGCGATCGCGCGGCACGGTAAGGGTGATATTGGCAAACGGCGGTGTCCAGCTATCCAGCGTCCGCCCCAGGTCGAGCACGCTGATCGAACCCACGCCAGCATTGAGCGCCCGGTTGCCATACTCGCCCTGAACGCCGCCCGCGGCATAGAGCTGAATCAGGATGTGGTCGATATTGCTGCGCCGGATCTCGACGATGCCGCGCTTGAAGCGATGCTCCACGGAGCCGGCGCAGCGCGCGATCAGGCTGTCGCCCAGATGCAACGCCATCAACTCACCCGAGAAGGCGCCCTGCGCGGCGCCAATCCTGACGTCGAAGAGCGGCGCCAGCGCCGCGCGCCAGAGTTCGCAGGCTTCCGGAAGTACGCGCCCGTCGAGGCGGACGTGCACTTCCGGCGGCGCTGCCTCCACACTGGCTTCGAATTCTTCCGCAATCTGTGCTGATGCTGGCCCTGACACGTGATTCCCTGGAGGCGTTACGGTAAAAGGCTTCGGCGCCCCGCCGCCCCGGTGCGACGCCATGCCGTGCTTTGCGCGTTGGTCCGCGGCAGCGCACATGATATCGAATGGACGGGGTCATGCGTTAGCGCGCCGGCTTGCCCCAAAGAAAAACGCCCCACCGAAACCGCGTGAGGCGTTGCCTGACTGTGCGATGTGCCTGTACTACACCGGCACATCCTTCATCGGGTCCGGCTTCCGGTTATCGAACCAGCGGTACAGCGTAGGCACCATCACCAGCGTCAGCAGGGTCGACGTGATCAGCCCGCCGATCACGACCACCGCCAGCGGACGCTGCACTTCGGAGCCCGGGCCAGTGGAGAACAGGAAGGGCACCAGACCCAGCATGGCGATGGTGGCCGTCATCATCACCGGCCGGAATCGCTGGGTCGCGCCCTGGATCACCGCCTGGTCCAGCGACAGTCCGGAATCGCGCAGCGTGCGGATATACGACACCAGCACCACCCCGTTGAGCACCGCCATGCCCCACAGCGCGATAAAGCCCACCGAGGCCGGCACCGACAGGTACTCGCCGGTGATGAACAGGCCGATGATGCCGCCGATGGAAGCAAACGGCAGCACGGTGATGATCAGCGTGGCAAAGCGCACGGAGTTGAACAGCAGGAACAGCAGGAAGAAGATCGCGGCGATGGTCACCGGCACGATGATCTTCAGGTGGCCCATGGCGCGTTCCATGTTCTGGAACTGCCCGCCCCACTCCAGGTAGTAGCCTTCCGGCAACTTGACCTTGCTGTCCGCCGCCTGCTGCAGCTCGGCGACGAAGCCGCCGAGGTCGCGGTCCTTCACGTTGATCATCACCACCACGCGGCGCTTGGCCATTTCGCGGCTGATCTGCGCGGGGCCGTCGGTGACTTCGATCTTCGCCACGCTTTGCAGCGGCACCTGGGCGCCGTTGGGCGTGGCCACCAGCAGTTGGCGGATGGCCTGCACGTTGTCGCGGAACTCTTCCGGCAGGCGCACCGCCGCGGCAAAGCGGCGCTCGCCTTCGAAGATGTCCGTGGCGCGCTTGCCGCCGATGGCGATCTCGATGATGTCGTGGATGTCCGAGGCATTGAGCCCGTAGCGCGCAATGGCCTGGCGGTCGATCTCGATCGACAGGTACTGCTGCCCGGAGATGCGCTCGATGCGGATATCCTGCGAGCCCTGGATGCCGCCCGCCACGCGGGCGATCTCGCCAGCCAGCTCGCGCAGCTTGTCGAGGTCATCGCCGAACACCTTCACCGCCACGTCCGAACGCACGCCGCTGACCATCTCGTCGACGCGGTCGGAAATCGGCTGCGCCATCACGATCTGCACGCCGGGGATGGCCTTGAGCTTCTCGCGGATGGCGTTGGCGATATCGTCCTGGGTCCAGCCGTCGGGCCACTCGTCGCGGTCCTTCAGGCTGGCGATGGGCGTGGATTCGTTCTGGCCCTGCGGGTCGGCCGGGCTTTCGCCACGGCCCACGCCGGACACCACCGACTTCACGCCCGGCACCGACAGCACCAGCTTGTTGGCCTCCATCTCCAGCTTGACCGACTCCTCCAGCGAGATATTGGGCACGCGGTCCAATGCGGGCACGATCGAGCCTTCCTTCATCTCGGGGATAAAGGACGTGCCCAGCAGCGGCACGATGGCGACGGTGGCCATGAATGCCATCACCGCGCCAATCACGGTCTTGCGGCTATTGTTCAGCGCCCAGTGCAGCATGCGCAGGTAGTGGCGCTTCATGAAGGCAATCAGCCAGGTATCGTGCTCCGCACCGCCCTTGAGCAGGTAGGACGACAACACCGGCGAGAGCGTCAGCGACAGGAACAGCGAAATCGCCAGCGCAATCGAGATGGTGAACGCCAGCGGCGCGAACATCTTGCCTTCCATGCCGGTCAGCGTCATCAGCGGCAGGAACACCAGGATGATGATGCCCACGCCGACGATCACCGGCGTGGCCACTTCCTGCACCGCCTTGACCAGGATCTCGGTCTTGGTCATGCCGCTCTTGTCACGATGGCCGAGCCGCTCGAACGCGTTCTCCACCACCACCACAGAGCCRTCCACCATCARGCCGATGGCGATGGCCAGCCCCCCSAGCGACATCAGGTTAGCCGACAAGCCCACCTGGTTCATCACCATGAAGGTCATCAGCGGCGTCAGCACCAGCGTGGCCAGCACGATGACGGACGAGCGCACATCCCCCAGGAACAGGAACAGCACGATCACCACCAGCACCACGCCTTCGAGCAGCACCTTGGTGACTGTCCACAGCGCCGAATCCACCAGCTCGCTGCGGTCGTAGTACGGCACGATCTGCAGCTTGCCCGGCAGCATGCCGCGCTCGTTGATCTCGGCCACGCGGGCCTTGACGCGGCTGACCACTTCCTTGGCGTTGCCGCCGCGCATCATCATGACGATGCCGCCGACCGATTCGGTCTCGCCGTTCTTGACCAGCGCGCCCTGCCGCACCTCGTGGCCGATGGTCACGTTGGCCACGTCGCGCACATAGACCGGCGTGCCCGAGATCTCCTTGAGCACGATGCTGCCGATATCGTCCACGCCGCGGGCCAGGCCCACGCCGCGGATCAGGTATTGCTCGGCATAGTGCGGCAGCACGCCGCCGCCGGAGTTGGCGTTATTGCGCGCGAGCGACTGGTAGACCTGCTGCAGCGTGACCTGATAGTGGCGCATGCGGTCCGGGTTGACCAGCACCTGGTACTGCTTGACGAAGCCGCCCTGCGAGTTGATTTCCGCCACGCCGGGAATCGAGCGCAGCAGCGGGCGCACCACCCAGTCCTGCGCGATGCGGCGCTCGGACAACTCCTCGGGCGTCAACGCGCGGTTGCCGTCGTCGGTGCGGTCCAGCGTGTACTGGTAGACCTCGCCCAGGCCGGTGGAGACCGGACCGAGCACCGGCGTCACGCCCTCGGGCATGCGGCCGGCCACTTCGATCAGGCGCTCCATCACCAGCTGGCGGGCGAAGTAGACATCCGTCGCATCGGTGAAGACCAGCGTGATCAGCGACAGGCCCGCCTTGTTGAGCGAGCGCATCTCTTCCAGGCCGGGCAGCCCGGTCATCGCCATTTCCACCGGCACGGTGACAAAGCGCTCGACCTCCTCCGGCGAACGGCCGGTGGCTTCGGTGGCGATCTGCACCTGTACGTTGGTGACATCGGGGAAGGCATCCACCGACAGTTTGGTCGCCGCGCGCAGGCCGAAGAAGAACAGCACAACGGCCAGCACGCAGACCACCAGCCGCTGCTTGATAGCGGCTTCCACAAGGGCTTTCATCATGATCGATTAACCCTGTTCCAGGCGTTTGCGCTCGTTGTCCAGATGGAAGGCGCCGTCCACCACGATGCGGTCGCCCGGTTTCACGCCGCCCTGCACCACGCGCATGCCGTCGCTCTCGGCGCCCAGCTTGACCTTGGTCAGGCGGTACAGGCCACCGGCCTGCTCCACGTACACCAGCTCGTCGTTGCCGTCGCGCACGATGGCGGATTCGGGGATCACCAGTTGCTCGGACGGCGCGCTGGCAATCAGCATGCTGGCCAGCATGGCCGGCTTCAGGCGTCCTTCGCGGTTCTCCAGTTCGGTGCGGACCAGCACGGTGCGCGTTTGCGGATTCACGGTACGGCCCACGTAGATGAGCTTGCCGGTGATCTGCTTCTGGCCAGCGCCATTGCCCAGCGACGGCACCTCGATATCCACGCTCTGGCCTTCGGCCACCAGCGCCGCCTGCTGCTCCGGCACCTCCGCCACCACCCATACGCGCGACAGGTCGGCCACGGTGTAGAGCGCGTCGGCAGGCTGCACCACCTGGCCTTGCGCCACGTTGCGCTCCACCACGGTGCCGCTGATGCTGGAGAACACCGGCGAATAGGAATCGATGCTGCCGCTCTTGGCGAGTTGCGCCACGGCGGCGGGCGACATGCCAAGCACGCGAAGCTGGTCGCGATAGGCCCGCATCTCGGCCGACGAGATTGCCAGTTCGCTCTCGCGCCGCTGCAGCTCGCCGCGGCCGATCACGTCGGCGGCGAACAACTGGCGCGCGCGCTCGGCGTTGCGGACCTGCAGCTCGGTCTGGGCCTCGGCCTTCAGAAAGGCCATCTGGGCCGCGCCCAGTTCGCTGCTATGCAGGCGGGCGAGCACCTGCCCCGCCTTGACCTCCTGGCCCAGGATGCCGTAGAGATCCGTCACGCGGCCGGTCACGCTGGCGCCGATGCGGGCCACGCGCTGTTCGTCGAAATCGATGCGCCCGGACACGCGCAGCACTTCGCTGAAGGCGCTGGTGGCGACCGGCGCCACTTTGAGYGATGCCTGCAGGGTGCCTTCCGGCTTGACCACGCCGGGCGGCTGCTTGGGCGCTTCGGTGGCGGGCGCGGGTTCGTCGGAGCAGCCTGCCAGGGAAAACAGCAGGACTGCGGTTGCCGTCAGGGAAAGAAGAAAATGGGGACGCATGCTTATTGGGTTTCCGTAGGTGCCGAAGGAGCGAAGGGAGCCGTGGGTGCCCCGGATTGCCCGGGCACGCTCGACAGCAGCTTCTCGATCTGGATGGTGGCCGCCTGCAATTCGTACTGCGCGGCGATCAGGTCGCTGCGCGCGCCGCGCAGCACGCGCTGGGCATCGAGGTAATCCAGGATGCCGCGCTCGCCAAAGCGATAGGCCGACTCGGCCACCGAGAGCGCGGACTCGGCCTGGCGCACGATGCCGCCTTCCAGCGCGCTCACCTGCGCCTGCGTGATCTCGTATTGCCGGTAGGCCGACTCCAGCTCCTGCGCAAGCTCGAACTCGCGCGCCTCCAGCGCCGAGCGGGCCTGGATCGCCTGCGCGGTGGCCTCGCCCACCGGGCCGCTGCGGCGGTCCCACAGCGGGATGGTGAGGACCAGGCCGACCTGCGAGACCGTGTTGTCGGGCTGGCGCTCGGCGCTGGCGCGCACCGCCAGTTCCGGCAGCCTCAGCGAGCGCTGGTAGTCCACCGCCAGGCTGGCCCGGTCGGCTTCCAGGCGGCGCTGGGTCAGTTCGGCGTTGGTTCCGGTCAACGTATCGCGCAGCACCGGCAGGGCCGGCAGCGCCGGCGCCTGGTTCAGGCTGCCGGCCAGCGAATAGGCCGCCGGCAAGGCGCCGCCCACCTGCTGGCGCAGCGCGGCCTTGGCCTGGTTGACCCGCAACTGGGCGCTCTGCAGCGTCTTTTGCGCGCCGAGCAGTTCGGTGTYGGCCTTGATCAGCTCATAGCGCGGCGCTTCGCCAACCTCCACCCGCAGGCGGGCGCGGTCCTGGATCTGCCGCATCATGGTCAGGTCTTCCTTGGCCGCGGCCAGTTCCATCTCGCGCCGCAATACGTCGAAATACGAGGTCTTGACGCGCGCCGCCAGATCCGCCCGGAACGCCTGGCGGCCAGCTTCGGTCGCCTCCAGGCCGCGCCCGGCGATCTCGGCGCGCAGTTTGCGCTGCTGCGGATAGTCCAGCTTCTGGGTGATGGCCATGGTCGGCGCGGCGCCACCGGTCACACCGGAGGTACGCGGCGACAGGCGGCCGTACAGCACCTCCACCTGCGGATTGGGATAGGCGCGCGCGCTGGTCACGGCGGCACTGGCGGCATCCACGCCTGCCTGCGCCGCTTCGACGCCTTTGTTGGTGGACTGCGAAAGGGACAGCAGTTGCGGCAAGGTGAACGTTTCCGCCGCGAGAGCCGGCAAGGCTCCGAGCGACAGCAACGCCACCATGGAATACATAGTGATCTGTTTGATCTGCATGACAAATGGGGGCAGGCGAAACGGCTGCGCGCCCGCCGCCGGCGCGCGCAAGAAGCGCGCGCCAACGGTCAGCCAGCGATCGCGGACGCGATCGGGCCCAGGCGCCCAGGCAATGGGAACGCAGCCCGGGCACGCCAATGGCGCGCCGGGGTTGCCAGGGCTGTCAGATCAGGGAAATGGGCGGCTTGAAGAAGGCCGCGGGCAAAGGCTCCGGGCGCGCCGGGAGCTGTTGCGCGATCTCGTTGGGCGGCAGCGAGACGCGTACGGTCGGCAGCGCGAAGAGCGCGCTGGATTCCTCGATCTCGTCGAGCATGTCGAGCGGGTCGAGCAGGTCGGCGGACCAGATTTCGCAGTAGCCGGGCGGGTTGTCGTCCTCCGCCAGCACCTCCGCGGCCGATTCACCCGGCAGCCCATCGTCGCCCGGCGCCACAACGCGTTCCAGGTCGGCACCGCCGTCCAGTTCGTCGAGGGTGCGGGCGAGCGTGGATTCCAGGATCACGCGGTCGAGCGGGTCAAGCCGCTCGGCCTGGGCAGACTCGAATGCAGCCCCCGCCGCACCGGCGTGCGAACCCGCCGCTGCCCCGAAGGACAGCAGAGACAAGCACAGAACGGTCAGCAGGAGCAGCAGGGATCGCATGAATTGGGGGTAAACGGAGATGGCGCAGTGCTCGCCCGCAGCGTGCAAATGGCCTGAAATGGCCTGTTGCGAGGCGATGGTGCACTACAGCATTGTAACTGAACGCAATTCATAGACAGGGAAGCGCCCGGCATGTTCCTGAAGGGTTGCGAAAGTTGCCGGTTGCCTTTTGAGCGACGCCGGTAGCAAGTCGACAAGCTCCGATCATTGATCGGGCAGGTTTCCATATCACGTTCCCACAACCGAAATCCACTGCCACATCGCAAACGCGGCCAGCACGAGCGCCGAGACCGCGTTGATGCGCTGGCGCCAGGCGGGCGTGAACAGATGGCGGCCCCGTGCGACCACCAGGGAAAGCGCGAGCCACCAGAGCGATGACCCGGCAAATACCCCCAGGATCATGGGAACGGGAGAAACCGGGCCGAGGGCACCGCCGCTCAGGGCGCCGAACACGGCGACAAACGACAGGATGGTGGCGGGATTGGACAGCGTCAGGACAAAGGTGCCGGCGAGACAACGCAGCAGATCCGAGCCGCCGGGCACGGACGCCGCCGATGCCGCCAGCGGCGCGCGCCAGGTACGCCAGGCCAGCCAGAGCAACAAGGCGCCGCCGCCCAGCGCCAGGGGCATGCGCGCGGCGGCAAGCGCGTGGATGATCCAGCTGACCCCGAAGGCGCCGATCGCGCCATACACGGAGTCCGCCAGCGCGGCTCCCATGCCGGTGGCCAGTCCCACTGCCATGCCGCGCTCAAGCGTGCGCTGAATCGTCAGGAGCCCGATGGGGCCGACCGGCGCCGCGATCGAAATCCCGACCAGGGCCGCCTTGAGGAAGAGGAGAAGTGTCGTCGAATCCATGCGCCCATGGTATCCAGTTCTCCCCGGCAAATGAATCGTGTAAATTCCGTGGTTCGGCAGACGAGCTTTCGATTTTTTAAGCTGCCCGGCCAAAGTACGGAAACCCTATGCTTGAACTCGATGACAAGGCATGGCGCCTGATCCAGTCCATCCAGGCCGATGGGCGGCAACCGCTCAAGGTACTGGCCGCAGCCACGGGCTTGTCCATCCCCGCTACGCTGGAGCGCCTGYGCCGCCTGGAAGAGGCCGGCGTGGTGCGAGGATTCCATGCGGACATCGACCCGAAGGCCGTGGGCTACAGCGTGCGCGCCATCGTGGGAATCAATGTGCCTCAGCCGGGCAAGCAGGCGTTGCTGGACAAACTCCGCGACTCGCCGCGCGTACTGGAATGCCATCATGTCAGCGGCAACGATTCCTACATGCTATCCGTGGTGGCCACCGACCTGGAGGACCTGGAGTTGTTCCTCTCCGAGATCAACGGGTTCGGCGAGACAAGGACTTCCATTGTCTTCTCGACGCCGATCGAGCGCCGGGGACTTGCGCCGCCGGCACAACGGGAACCGAGGCCGGCCGGCTAGCCCCGGCATTCGCGCCATGCCTCGATCGAATTCAAGGCGGGTTGAGATTATTTCAAATCCCGGCCATGGTTATATTCCCGTCTCCTCCTGATTTCGCCCGCACTTCGCTGATACGGTAAATTAGGCGCGCTCTGATACTGTACGGCAGCCTGGGGCACGGCTACGCTTGGTCCGATACTCTCCGCGCGATCATTCTCATGGTGATCAGGCCATGCCAACCGCGGTTGCGGCGGTTTGTATCGCTCCCGATACGCCGCGTTTTTTCGGCATGAACATGCCGGAATATCGCTCGCGAAACCGAAGCCGACACTCCCGGAGATTGATGGAATCACAGCATTCCGTTAATCCAGCTCGAAGCACGATTGGCTTGCCAATCTCGTACTGCAAATCATGACCACCACACCCGAAAATATCGAAGCAAAGCCGGATGGCACACCTGACCAAAGCCGCGAATCACTGCGCAAGGCCGCCCTGGAATATCATGAATTTCCGACACGCGGCAAGATTTCGGTCACGCCGACCAAGCCGCTGTCCAACCAGCGTGACCTGGCGCTGGCCTACTCGCCGGGCGTGGCCGCCGCGTGCGAGGAAATCGTGGTCGATCCGGCCAATTCCTTCCGCTACACCGCGCGCGGCAACCTGGTCGGCGTGATCACCAACGGCACCGCCGTGCTGGGCCTGGGC
>NZ_JBFTLX010000186.1:0-16760 GCF_056396665.1 Cupriavidus sp. 05T313
GAGCTAGCCACAGCCGAGCTAGCCACAGCCTGTGCAGTGGTGGTCAAAGTGGCCGAACACGCCACTATATTAATTTTTCATTTAGCATTTTGATAGAGAAAGACCACATTTCTTCTTCACGTTTTGCCCCCTCGGCGAGTTTTCCAGAAGACCCGCTGCTCGATCGTTCTCCACTGAAAGCGCGTTGTTTTGACTTTCGTATGTCGCCGTCCTAACATCTGTAATAGTTCTCGCTTCTCCTCGTCTGCCGGATGGAAGTATCGATGCCAGAGACAGACTCGGCGAACGGCACTTGGAAGTCACATGCAGCGTGGAATGCCAACGCATCGCCACACCCATCATAACCATGAAAATCGTCTTAAATCGCTAGTGATACCGGCATTAGGAGCGATCCCCACTCCCGCTAGAAACCCGATGGTCGATCTGGATTATCCATTTTGGATTTTTTTCACACCGCGCTAAACAATCGGATTTTGAGGAGCAATGCCATGTGCGGAATAGTCGGCGCAATTGCGCAACATGACGTCACGACTGCCTTGCTCGAAGGTCTGCGGCGTCTCGAGTACCGTGGCTACGATTCATGCGGTATCGCTGTGCTCAAGGAAGGGAAACTGCAGCGCCTGCGCAGCGTGGCCCGCGTGGCCAAGCTTGGGGAACAGGTGGCCGAGGAAGGCTTGCGCGGTACTTTGGGCATTGCCCACACGAGGTGGGCAACCCACGGCCCGCCGGCCACCTGCAATGCCCACCCCATTTTCTCGTGTGGCGAAATCGCCCTTGTCCACAACGGCATCATTGAGAATTTCGAAGCGCTACGCAAGTCATTGTGCGAGCGCGACTATGTCTTCGAATCGCAGACCGATACTGAAGCCATTGCACATCTTGTCCACTATCACTATCACCGCGGACAAAAAACCAGTTTGCTCGAGGCCGTCCGCCTCACGGTGGCCGAGTTGCAGGGCGCCTATGCAATTGCAGTGCTCTCGTCTCACGAGCCGGACCAGGTGATCGGGGCTCGCAGTGGCTCACCGCTTGTAGTGGGATTGGGGATGGCCGGTAATTACCTGGCATCCGACGCAATGGCGCTGGCTGGCAGCGCGAGTCGCTTCATCTATCTCGAGGAAGGCGATATRGTGGCATTGTCGCGTGCCGGCATAACGATGTTCGACCGGCGAGGTGTCGTCGTCACGCGTGCGGCGCTTGCGCTCGATACGGGGACCGGAAGTGTTGAACTCGGCCCCTACCGGCACTACATGCAAAAGGAGATTTTTGAGCAGCCGGCCGTTATCGCGGATCGAACGGAACAGCTCGTTGCGATTGGTCCCGAGCTGTTTGGGCCAATGGCGCAGAGCACATTCGACCAGATCGACGCACTACGCCTGCTGGCTTGCGGAACGAGCTACCATTCCGCGCTGACAGCGAAGTACTGGTTCGAGTCCATTGCCAGACTGCCGACCGACGTGGAATTCGCTAGCGAATATCGCTACCGGGATAGCGTACCGAATCCTAACGCGCTCGTGGTCGTAGTCTCGCAGTCCGGCGAGACGGCTGATACGCTTGCGGCACTCAAGCACGCTCAATCCCTAGGTCATCGGCACACGCTCGCGATATGCAATGTCGCAGGCAGCGCCATTGTGCGACAGGCCGAATCGCACTACCTGACGCGGGCGGGCACCGAGATCGGCGTCGCTTCCACGAAAGCCTTCACTACACAGCTGGTTGGACTTTTCCTGCTAGCCATTACATTGGCAAAGCAACGCGGCAGGATCGCCCCGTCGCAGGAGATGGCCCTCCTTACGCAACTGCGTAATCTGCCAGCCTCGCTCACCAGGGTGCTCGCGCTGGAGCCGTTGATCATGGCCTGGGCGGACGTCCTGGCGCAAAAGGAGAACGCCCTCTTTCTTGGGCGTGGCGTGCATTTCCCTATTGCCCTTGAGGGCGCCTTAAAATTGAAGGAGATCTCGTACATCCATGCCGAGGCCTTTGCCGCCGGAGAGTTAAAGCATGGCCCATTGGCGCTAGTGACAGACCAGATGCCGGTGGTGGCCATTGCGCCCAATGATGCGTTGCTTGAAAAGCTAAAGTCGAACATGCAGGAGGTTCGGGCGCGCGGCGGCGAACTGTATGTCTTCGCGGATTCGGGCACCATGATCGGCTCCTCGGTTGGCCTTAACGTTATCCGCATGCCGGAGAACTACGGCATGCTCTCCCCCGTCCTGCACGTTGTTCCCTTGCAATTGCTGGCGTATCACACTGCCTGCAAGCGGGGTACCGACGTTGACAAGCCGCGGAATCTCGCGAAATCGGTTACCGTCGAATAAAGGAATCCCGCCAGGGAAATGTCTTGGATTTACTCTCGACAAGGAGTGCTCGGATATGGCGTGGCGCATCGGTGCGGTGGCACTGCTCTCGGTGTGGTGGCGTCGGCCCAAAGCAGGAGGGATGCAAATGATGGCATGGCAATTTGGACCACAATTGTCCGATAATAGTCTTACCCGTTTTCGCTTGTGGGCGCCTGACGCCATCGAGCAAGGCTGGGCGGTGCGCCTTGAGGTGCTTGGTCTCGGACCAACGTTGATGCGCGAATCGAGCCATGGCTGGCTTGAGGTGGAGGCCCCTTGCGGTGCTGGTAGTCGCTACTGGTTTCGCCTGGACAACGGCATGTCGGTACCCGATCCGGCGTCGCGCGCGCAGGCGGTCGATGTCCAAGGCGCAAGCATCGTATGCGATGCCAGCAGTTATGCCTGGTGCAATCCGGACTGGCTTGGTCGCCCTCTGGCGGAGGCAGTCATCCATGAGACAGACAATGACTCCCATTGCAGCTTTATGGAAGTTGCCAGCCATCTACCCGCGCTCGCCGCACGCGGATTCACTGCGGTCAGCCTGAACCCTCATGCGCAGGATTCGGTAGCATGCAAGTGCTTCTACGCGCCGCTGCCCTTCGCCCCCGAGCGCTCGTACGGGGGCCTCAATCAACTGCGTGCACTGGTGGACCGGGCCCATGGTCTAGGCATGATGGTGCTGGTGACCCTTGCGTACGACCAGTTCGTTTCCGAGGGAAACCAGCTTGGGCATTACGCAAGTCCATTCTTCCAGTACAACGGATCGGGCAACGCCATCAATTTCCAGCATCCCGCGGTACGGCAGTACTTTACCGAAAATGTATTGTACTGGCTCATCGATTTCCAAATCGACGGGTTGTACCTTGTTGTGGCGGATAGCGCGGCGGCCGAATGCTGGATTTCCGAACTCGCCGCCACGGTGCGCGCCACCCTTCCTGAGGAGAGGCGTGTGCATCTGTTGGACTGCCGTGTCTAGTCTTTTTCCGCAGACCTCGGCGCCTCGGCCTCAGGGTTGAGGCGGTCCCAGCTCATCGCCCAGCCATACAGCGCAATGCAGCCAAACACGATCCAAGTTGGGCCCAGCACGAAAGACAGTAAGGGCATCAGCAGCAGGGAGTACTGGAACACGAGGTACGCGTGAAGCGTCAATTGCAACGGTACGGCAATCACGACAAAGGCAAGGGTGAACAGTGTCAGGCAGATCTTGCTTGGCCAAGAAAAATCGAAGATGTAGTAAACCAGAGCATGACCCCACGGGAGCAGGAACAGGAAGGCGAATGAGGTCTTCAGCCCGTTATCAACATATCCACTCACCGTATAAGGAAAGCTGTCCGGCGCCACGGCAAAGAAGAGAATCGCCGTGGTCTGTATGAAAATCGCGAACTGCAAAAAGTACCTTAGTGGCAGAAAGCGATCGGGGAGCCGCAGCGTAAGCAAGGCGACGATGATCGTGGCGGCTACCGTCACCCACCACGTGCGCAAGTTGGGTGCTATCGCTGGTACATACAGGTGCGGTAGGGTGATTTCGAGCGACGCCAAGGGCGTTGGCTTTTGAATTACGGTGCCGCCCATCCCTAGTTTTCCAATCCAGAACTCAAAAATGGCCGCCCACCCGGCGCTGAGTGCGCCGCGCAACATCCATTCGGCCACATTGAACAGGACTGGCACCAGCAGGATGATCGCCAGCCTAGGGGCCGATAGTGTCAGGTGGTCCAGGGATCGATGCCGGGCGCGGCATAGCACCTTAAGGCCGAGCGCATCCCCCTTGTCTGGATGCTCGGGAATGGCCCTATGGCGGGATGACATGGCTAGAACTCGACGAAGAAACCTATTTCCGCTTGCTTCCGATTGTAGGACGGGTTTTCGTAGTACACAGCACGAAGGTTGAACCCATAGCGCTTGGTAATCCATTTCCGCCAGACCAGTGAAACCTCATGGCTTGTGAAGTCGCTCAATATCGACTGTTCCCCCGTCAACTGATAGGCTTCCTTTCCGCCGTCGTACTTCAGGGTAATGTATTGCTCCTTGTCACGGCCGTAGGTCACCGCGATAATGCCGCGATTGGAGCGGATATTGCCTGGGTCGCTTCGGTTCAGACGCGCCCCCGCCTGAATGATCCAGGGTCCATCGAAGTAGTAGGTGGCGCCAAGCAGCAGCGTCTTGTCTGTATAGATTTCTTTGGCGCGGTAGTAGGTAAATCCAACRCTCGCMACCARGTTCTTTTTTTCAAGGAATTTTCGGAATAGCAGTCCGTCCACCCTGACCCGGGGCAGAAAGAACCCCCCAGAACTGGTGCCGGCGCTTAGGAAGCCGTACCAGTCCTCATTGAATATGCGCGTATACCCCGCACCGAAGAACGTGCCTTGATCTCCGAAATGGTTCTGGTGGCTGATTTCGCCGGTTACATAGTCTTTTGGGGTCAGGTGGACACCGCCTCTCAGATACTGGTCGTTCCAGTTCGAATTGTTGTCAGTGAGGTTAGCGTGTCCAAGACCACCCTCCAGGAATCCCGTGAGTAAGGGTGCGAAAGTTCTTGGCGCGTTGGCCTCTGCCTGCGCACGAGCGTGATTGGTTGCGCCAACCATCAGCAAGCCGAGAAGAGCGCACAAGCCTCTGCTATAGGTATCCGAGAGCGTCACCATTGATGTCCTATCGTATTTTTTTCGAAACCGCCGTCAGCGCTCTTGCCAAATAAGCTGCCTTTGCAGAGAATCAAGCGGACAGTCAGGTCACCAACCTTCTTTCAAGGGCAATCAGTCTGAATCCACGCCTCCTGCAGCGGGCCACTGGTCGGCAGCAGGCAATTGAAAAAAATCGGACACCCGTCAATGGAAACGACACCCCCCTTGGCAGGGAGAAATCGATAATGGTCGTTCCCGCGGCATGACGCTCAGCGACATTTCATGCCTGCCTGAACGGGTGCCAGCGACTGCTCGGGGGTTAGCCTCGCTTCAAACGCCAGATACAACGCCTCCTCAAGCACATTCCAGTGCTTCCCGTGCCGGAATTGAACGGATCGTACCCGCCAGCACGCGATTGCGTCCTTGTCTCCCATCTTATCCGCGACAAGGGCTATCAGGCCCCATGGAAAGTCGACCTCGGACGTCTGTAACCAGGTCATGCGATGTTCCTTCATCCAGGACTGATAGGCATTTTCGTTGGTCCGATTGGCAGGCTGTATATCGGCCAGAATCGGGAATATCTGGGCCACAGCATCGGGATAGAACTCCGACTTGTCGCGTGGCTGGGTACTCACCAGGAAACGCTCTGGCGGTCGCCAGAACACACGCAGAATGTCCTTGTCGAGCTGTTCGGCCTTACGCATCCAGTTGGCTGCGCCCACCCTGTCGCCCATCCGCAAGTAATAGCTGCTGACAGCCTTGAATGCGCTGGAAACCTCCACGTTGTCCATCAGCAATGCGACCGGCAAATCGGTTGAAATATAGTAGACGCCGGAACGCTTGTCGTACAGTGTGTCGAGATTCCGGCTGGCCTTATCGAAGCTCCTCTTCCAGGACGCCGGCATGCCCGCGGGCGGCACGGACCGCACCAGCACTTCCATCCAGGCTGCCATCAACGCATCATCCGCATCGGCTTCCTGACAGGAGACAAAGCGCTGGCCTTTCAAGCAATAGCGATCGAAACTGCCGTCGTCGTGCTGCCGCGGGAGTAGCCACGCTATCCACCGGCCCGCGGCCGCGTTCGTTTTCAGTCCGGCGTCCTGGGCAGCCAGCAGCGCCTTTGCGGCAAAGTACGGATCGATCGTGTCGCCGCCAAAATAGGTGGTGATTGCCCCGTCGGGGCGCTGATAGCCGGAAAGTACCAGGTCGGCTCCACAGGCCATCTGGTTGACGTGGGAGGCAAGCAGCAGTAGCAAAAGGAGAAGTTTCTTCATCGCATATGTGAGAAGTGCGCTACGGTGAGTCTATATGGCCCTTGGACACGACCCGTCCTTTCTCCAGCGCGCACGCCGCGCCAAAGACCACCGCGCCCACGCTCACGCGCATCACGGGTGCCACCACCGTGGTTGGTCTTTCTGCCGACCCTATCACACAGAGCGTCTCGATGTCCAACTCGCGCTCGGCCGAAACCGGCCCGGCAACCATGCACGATTTGGCTAGCACCATGGAGCCGGCGGCGATCAAGGCCCCGTCTATCCGCACCTCCGCCCCAAGCCGGATACTCCCGCTGGCCTTGACGCTGCCGGCAATCCTGGCGCCCGCGCCTATCCACAGATCGCCATGTACCACCAGGTCCCCTTGAAACATGCTTTGGGGGGAGATGGTTAGATCACGCGTCGCCAGCCAGCGCCCCTCCCCTGCGGCCTGCACATGTGCCGGAATCGCTTCCGTCCGGGTCTCGCCATTCTGCGGGCGCACGCTGCGCGGCGCGCTGGATTCTGCAAGATGGTGCATCCCGAATCCGATCACGCCTGCGCTGAGGTAAGCAAAATGGCATCCTTCATCAATGCGAATGGTGTGCGTGGCCGAGAGCGGGCCATCGAGGCGGCAGTGCGCCGCGATATGCGCGGAGCGTGCATGCGCCCAACGATGCAGTTCGCTGCCGCTTCCAATCGCGAGTTCTCCTTCGGATAGAACGGACTGCAAGTGATTCTTCTTTCCGGTCCGGATGCCGCGGGGGCCGTATATTTCATGCGTGAACGTAAAGCTGTCGGGCAGTATCAGCGATCCACTGGCGAGGACGGTCCGCTTGCAGACTCGCGAGGCTGCCTCCGCCCCGGTGGGCAACCATATGCCGGTCACATTGGCAACCGCATTCACACTGCGGATCGAATGGGCTGCACCACCGTGCCTCGTCGGCTCGGTTTGCATCACAATCATGGCACGGAGCTCCGCGGCCACGGCCGCGACGTCAAGCGTATGCTCGCTGTCGATCGCAAGCGGACGGATATCGCGCCGTCGCTGCCACTCAAGTACGGCTGGCACCAGCGGAAGGCCGAATACGAGCACAGTCAGCAAGCTCAGCAGCAAGGCCCACATCGGCTCAGTTCTCCTAGCGGTAACGCCTCGTCTTGTCCCAGCGGATTTGGCGCCGGAGCACGAAGTCGAAGGCGATCTGGCTGACGATAGCCCGTGACACGGTCACCACGCTTACCAGGAAGCCAAAGTAATTCAGGGGAAGCAGGCGAATACGCTCGCGGCTGCCATCCAGATAGACGGCAGCGGCGATCTCGAAGAACGCCGCGAAGTTTCCCAGGGTCCCATATGACATCAGCGCGAACAGGAAGATGGCCGCGCCGAGCAGCGGCATGCCGCTGGCATAGAACAGGGCGATGGCTAGCAGCCAGCCGCACAGCATCAGAGGCGCCATCATGTAGATGCCCAGCAAAGCCACGCCATCGATCTTCTCGAGGAGATTGTGATCGCGGCAAGTTGCCATTTTCCACCCGTGGCGGTAGAGCGCCTGGTTATGGCCCTTGGTCCAGCGCATGATCTGGCGGACACGGACGGGCCAGGTTTCCGGCACCTCTTCATAACACTCAGACCAGTTCTGATAGATCGTCTTCCAGTTGCTTAGCAGCAGCCGGTAGGTTAGATCCGTGTCTTCGGCCAGCACATCGTCGTGCCAGCCGCCCACACTTTTCAGTGCCCGCACTCTCACGCCGCCGACCGTCCCGCCATATTGAGGCACCAGGTTCAGGTTCATGCGGGCCTGTTGGTCCACCTGATAGCCGCCCGAGCGTTCCAGGTCCAGTAGCCGGGTAAGCAGATTGGTGCCGAGATTCATCGGCACCACCCTGCCCATGGTTGCGCCAACTTCGGGATCGAAGAATGGGGCCACCAGTTGCTTAAGCAGTCCTACCGGCGGCAGGTAGTCGGCATCGAACACGACGATGATGTTACTGGCAATGCGTTCGGTCGCGTCCTTGAGCGCCGCTGCCTTGCCCGGCTTTCCAGCAGAGCGGTGAAACGGGGAAATGCGGCCAGGATACTGCACCACAAAGTCGTCGATGATCTCTCGGGTCCGGTCGCTAGAGCGATCATTCACGGGCATGATGGTGAGTCGGTCGGCAGGATAGTCGGCGCGCAGCAGGCAGGCTAGCGACCCTGCGATCACTGCCTCCTCATTGTGAGCCGCGATCATGACCGTTAAGGTGGGCCAATCCGCGATGTCGATGTCGAGGTAGGGGTGACGTTGTTTGCCGAACAACCGGTTCAAGGTGAACAGATAGTGGCGCGTGGCATAGACGATGACTAGCCCGACGATCAGCAATAGGGCCACGGTGAGCGCAATAACGAGCCGCTGCCTGCCCGCTTGCACCGTGACCAYAGACGGGGGGGGCTGGGACCATATACGCTGGGGCGGCACTGGCTTGGCCTGCTCATCGGATTCCGGGGTGTCCGTCGATAGGCTGGCGAGTGCTATCAGCGCAAAGAGTCGATCGCCGCTTGGGCTTGCTGCCGCACTCGACGCGGCACTTGCGGCGACACGCGACGCGGCTTGCGGCGCCGTGGCCGCCCGGACAGGGGTACCGCCACGGCCGGCAACTTCGCCGGCTACCCCATCCGGGACAGATCCGATGCAAACGAGTAACTCGCCCAAAGTCAAAAATATGCGAAGCGCTTGGCGCATGCTTGAGGAATCTCAGTTTCATGTTTACCCACCACGGGGCACAGTTCCTGTGCGCCCCCGCGAAATCGCCACAAGCCCCGTTGCGCGCGCTAATGCTTTCCACTGGTGAAGGTCAATGTGGTTCCCGCTCCGGCGGTTACCAGCCAGTTCGTGGTATCCCATGTGACGACAGCCTGGCCTTGCGTCACGGCCGGCTGGTTGTACGTTGAACGGGGAAGCACCCAGGTCATGTCCGTCAAATCGGTCGGATTGCTGGCCTGGAACGTCCACGCGTTGCCGGTGTCAGTCGCCTGCCAGGTAGTCTGCTGACGCCGTTGGGCGAATTTCGCCAAGGTGTCCATCGTGTACCAGCTGAACTGTCCGTTCTGCGTCAGCGTCGTGGCTCGCGAAAAGAGCGAGTTCAATACACCCTTGTAATCCACCGCGCCGAGCGGATGCATATAGATCAGCCGGCTGGTGCGATTCTTGACGACGAAGTCCATCAACTGCTTGTACCAGGCGGTAATGCTGGAAGCGGGAACACCGAAGTCCTCGAATTCTTCGAAGGTCGCATACTCGCCGAAGGGCATCACCGGGAATGCCCGGATGGTGTTGTTTAGCAGCGCGCCGTTGCGATAGCTTCGGGTGGGCGCCATGCCGGTATGCCCGAGGAAGTAATAGCCAGTGTTGCCGTTGGCTTCCAGCCAGTTTATCGACCATTGCGGGGTATTACCTTCCGGTGCGGCGTACTCGATGCTCGGCTTTCCTGTTACCCCTTCAATGCTCTGTTTGTTAAGGACCAGATACTGTTCGAAGGTGGACTGGTTGGATTCGCTGGCATTAGCACCCCAGTAATCGTGAATCCATCCGCCATGACTTCCGATCTGGTGCCCCTTGCCCTGCATGTACAAAACCAGCTGCTGGGCTGTGGCGTTCTGAGACAGATTGATACCCTTGCCGTCGCCGAAGGCAATCTGATCGGGACCTGCGGTAATGACAATGGAGAACGGTCCGTTGTTGAAAATCCCCCAGCTCTTCAGCGTCTGCGCGGGCGCAATCTGATCCCCGGCGCAGAAGTGCATGTTCAGCACAAGCCCGGCCTTGGCTTTCGGCTGCGCGGAAAGCCTGGGCATCTTCATCAGATTGGTGCCGAAATAGCGCAGGAAACCGTGCATCAGCATGCCGTCTGTCTGTCCCTTCAGATACGCAAGCGGCAGGTTGACGAACAGAACGCCGCCCGAGCCAAAAGTCCGTAAGCCTGCCACCAGCCCGAAGTTTGGCGAGCTCAGCAGGGCACTGCCGGTATAACTTCCCTGCGTGACGAAGCTGGGATAGGTCAGGAAGCCATAGACGTAACCGGAAACCCCTTCCACGGGGTCGGTCGTGGAGGTGTTATCCCACACCATTGACTTGCCGGGAGCCACCTGAATGGTCCGTAGCGTGCTGCTCAGGCCAGTGATCGGTCCCAGGCCAATCATGAAGCCGCCCAGTTGGTCATAGAGCACGTAGTCGACCCCTGCGAGATTGCTGAGGCGACTCCTCGGCGACGAATAGAAGCCGGTGGTGGTGAGCGCGCCGAAGTCGTAGACCAGCATCACCTGGCCGCCTTGGGTAGTGTAATTCTCAAGTGCTGCGACCAGCGCATCGCTCGCGTTCACATGGACCTGGTCCGGCAGGATCAAGCCTGGGAACTGGGCAGGCGTCGTACCCTGGAGGAACTGCGTGTCGTTGATAACAGTGATCTTCAGGCCTTCTTCCAGTGCCGCGTCGAGCCAGGCCGAAACCCGCGGATCGGGCAGGGTCATCGTATCGGGCACCAGCAATGCAATCTGGTTGGTGGCGGCATGAGTCTTGGCGGGCAACGCCAGGGCCACCGCCAGCATTGCCAGTACGCAGCCCCTTT
This sequence comes from Cupriavidus sp. 05T313, assembly GCF_056396665.1. NCBI lineage: Bacteria > Pseudomonadati > Pseudomonadota > Betaproteobacteria > Burkholderiales > Burkholderiaceae > Cupriavidus > Cupriavidus sp. 05T313. The sequence continues at coordinate 10,816 of NZ_JBFTLX010000186.1, forward strand.
GCAGCAATGAGTAGAGATTGTGGAACACGGTCTTCTCCGAAGCGCGATTTGAATTGGCCTCGCCGTGCGCAACCCGCTGCTTCGCGGGTGCGTGTCCAAGCAAGCCACCTCGGACGCGGGTCTATACGCTCGTTTGCGGCAAAACGCCGCAATGCCTAAGCTTGTGTCAGTCCGGTTCGGCGCCCGGCGCAGGGGCGAGCGCGTACGAGCCTGCTTTGACCTTGGGGCCCTTTACGGCCTTGTTCGGGGGTTTTTTTGCGTTCTTCTTATCCTTCTCTTTCTTGTTCTTTCCTACCGCATCGGCTTCGACACCCACCTCTAACTGGCTGGCATGGTCATAGCCCTTCAGCCCACCAGGATCCGACGGGCTAGCGGGCAGATAAAGTGGCGTTTCAGCCGAGACCGCCGCGGCCTCTTCCGACAATGCGGCGTGGGCCGGTGCCGATGCAAGAGCGCTTGCGACAAGAAGCGCTGTTGTCACTGTTGCGAACCTCATCGTTCACTCCTCCCATAAAAGCGCCGGCCGTATTTCGGTGCCTGGACTGAAGAAACGCCGAGCAACGATGTTTGGGGGGGGGGGCGGCCAGCCTTGGTAAGTTATGGATTTGAATGCTTTATGTCCCAGCTATAAGATTGCTGGCCCAGCCATGGCAACCGAGAGTTGTCGTATTTCCGATAATCGACAGGCATGGTCGCCTCCAGTGCATTGACGATGCGTTCGCTGGCGTGGCCGTCGCCGAACGGGTTGTGCGCACGCGACATGCGGGCGTACTCATCCGGATCGTTCAGCAGCAACTCCGCGGCAGCGATGATACGTTCCGTATCGGTGCCCACCAGTCGCGCGGTGCCGGCGGCAATTGCCTCTGGGCGCTCGGTGGTGTCTCGTGTGACAAGGACCGGCTTGCCCAGCTCGGGCGCCTCTTCCTGGATCCCACCGGAATCCGTGACGATCATGTAGGCGGACGACATCAGGAAGACGAACTGCAAATACTCTTGGGGCTCGATCAGGTGGATGTTTGGATGTCCCCCCAGGATCGCTTGTACCGGTTCCCGCACGCGCGGATTGAGATGAACAGGATAGATAATCTGGATATCGTCATTGCGGTTAGCCAGCCTGCGCAACGCCGTGCAAAAGTGTTCGAACGGCGCGCCAAAACTCTCTCGCCGATGTCCTGTCACCAGCACCAGCCGGCGCGTACTGTCCAGATAGGGGTATTGCCCCATCAGCTGGATCCGCATGTCCAGATCATTATCCAGCCGGCGCTTGACCTCGAGCAAGGCATCGATTCCAGTGTTGCCCGTCAGGCTGATGCGGGCGGGGTCCACGCCTTCTCGCAATAGCGTGTCCTGCGCCTGTTGCGTTGGCGCAAAGTGCCACGACGCCATAACATCTGTGACGCGTCGGTTCATTTCCTCCGGCCACGGTGCGTTGAGATTTCCGCTCCGCAAGCCAGCTTCGACATGCCCGACGGAAATGTTGCGATAGAACGCGGCAAGCGTGGCCGCCAGGGTGGTGGTGGTATCGCCGTGAACCAGCATGGCATCCGGCGTGTACTGATCCAACACGGCATGAACGCCTGAGAGCACCCGCGTCGTGATGTCGGAGAGACTCTGTCCGACGCTGATAACATCCAGGTCAAAGTCCGGAACTATTTTGAAAAGCTGCAGTACCTGATCGAGCATATGGCGATGCTGCCCGGTGACGCAGACCCGCAGATCGAAGCCCGTTGATATCCGCAACCTGTGAATCAGGGGCGCCATCTTGATGGCTTCCGGCCGCGTTCCGAAAACGGCGAGCACCTTTGGCATTGGGAATCCTCTCGTAGTGAGGCGGGTCCACTACTGAGAATCCTCGTGACTCCCAGGGCTCTCCGGTCGAGTCATGACATGAACGATCGGGGTTCTTTTCTCAGCAGCGCGATGCTAGAGACTAATTACCGCAAAAACTGTGCCAACTGAACGTAACTTATTGATTAATTGGAAGATTCTATTCAATGAATTCAATACATGACACAGCGCTTATCTGAAATGGTTGCAGGTTTGAAACAAGGCCGGCGGGTGCGCGTGCCGGAGAGGGCAGCAGTTTAGTGAATCGCGCGGTCCCGCATGGCCAAGGCTCTCAGAAGGCTGCTGCGTGAGCGCACCGCATCGCGATGTGTATCAATGTTGCCTTCCCCGCCAAGCGGCATCAGTCCAATCCCGCGATGACGAGGTCCCCGAAAATGCTTGTCGAGTCTCTGGCCGGGATAGGCCGGCGCATTCAGCCAGATGACCTGCATCCAAATGGGGAGGCTCCAAGCCAGTCCTTTCAAACCGGAAAATACTCCTACTTTTGGCTGAACTCGAGAGGATCAACGGCTGTGTTAGGAGGAAGACGAAAGGGTTACATGTATGAAACATGCCTTAGGTCAGATTTAAATATCTAGCGAACCTTGGTGGGCTTTGTGACCCAAATACCACTGAGAGCAGCGTCGCTCGCCAGCCACAGGGCCAGATTGCCACGCCAAACTGAGGGTCGGGGCGACCGGTTCCCGCGGTGAGAACGCCTGCTCGAGGCGTCCTCGCTCCTGGCCATACCGATCACGGTGAGCTTCATTTGGGACACCTCCCGCTAAGGTGGTTGCACACTCGCCACTTTGGCACAGCGGTGCCCTCGTGCTGAGGCTTCTCTTAGTTCCTCTCGCAGGTGAGCGCCCGTTGCCGGGGGAGGCGTCCATACCATCTTCCCTAGCAAAAGCTTTCTGCCTGAAATGCGTTGTATGCAATGACAGAACACAGAAGATTGCATCACGACGCGCAAGGACTAGCGCCCCCTCAAGGCCGCCACATCACTTGGCGGGAGCACAACCAGCTTTTTTTCGTCCGCTGGCCGTGACCAGGAGTACAGCGGCATCCTAGATGTCGCTAGTGGACACACCGCGCTGCGCGTCAACTGCCCCTCGCCTACTTCGACTGCCTCCTAAAATTTCCGGGCGTCGCTTGCAGCAAGGGTCACCATGTTCTGCGAGAGGCAAGAGGATTGCGAATCTCCGATGTGATGGAGAAAGTCATTGTCCCGTAGCTCGTCGGTCAGCATTTCCTGCATGAAGAATCGGTAGTCCCATTCATCGCCCTTCTCGATCCCAAGCACAATCGGCACTGCCTCAGAGGTGGCGCCGTTTGTTCGGACAGGGATCCGGAGTTTTTAAGTGGAAGCGCTGGGGCAGTCAGGCTGCCGATTTGATCGCTGGCAGCGAGGCGAAGGACGGTGAACTGGCTGCCCTGGTCGGTGTTGACGATCTCCGGCGCGCCGTATTTCGCAAAGGCCTCCTCAAGCGCCTCGACAGCATGGCAACTCTCCAGAGTGATCGCCACCCGGTGGGCCAGTACTTTGCGGCTGGCCCAGTCCACCACCGCCGTCAGATACACGAAGCCCCGCGCCATCGGAATGTAGCTCGTGTCCAGCGCCCACACCTGGTTGGCGCGATCGATCTTCCGGTCGCGCAGTAGGTATGGCCAGATCTTGTGCGCCGCATTCTTGCGACTCGTGTTCGGGCGACGGTACAGCGCCTCGATGCCCATGCGCTTCATCAGCGTGCGCACGTGCCGGCGGCCGACCGGGATGCTCTCCCGTCGCAACAGGCGGGCCAGCATGCGTGCGCCCGCGAAGGGATGCTCCAGATGCAGTTCGTCGATTCGGCGCATCAGCTTCAGATCCGCGTCGCTGACCGGACGCGGCTGGTAGTAGGCGCTCGATCGGGCAATGCCGACCAGCTTGACCTGGCGGCTCACCGGCAGCGGGTGATCGCGGTCAATCATCGCTTTCCGCTCAGCAATCCCGCTTTGCTGAGCGCGCTTTCTAAAAAATCATTCTCCAGCGTCAACTGGCCGATCTTTGCATGTAGCGCCTTCACGTCCACCGGCGGCTCGGCCGCAGTCTTGGCTTTGCCGCCGAACACGTCCGCAGCATGCTCCGCCAACTGCTGCTTCCACTCCGTGATCTGGCTCGGGTGCACGTCATACTGCTGGGCCAGCTCCGCCAACGTCTTGTCGCCCTTGAGCGCGGCCATGGCCACCTTGGCCTTGAAGGTCGCCGAGTGGGTCCGTCTGTTTCGTTTCGTCATCTTCTGGGTCCTTTATGCTCGCCATTATGGCTGGCTCAGGCCCCAGCTTTTCCACTTAGCCGACTGTCCGAATTTCCGCGGCCACCTCTCTCTTCCCGCTTTCAGAAGTCGATAGTCGCTCAAACCGCGAGCCAGACAGACCCCACTGCGTGAACTCTCCCGCGCCCTTCTTGTGGATTGCGCTCACAATCGTGTTCGCAAGGTGGGCCAGGACGGTCTACACGGTCGTCTTGTCCAACTCAGTCGCGGCGACTAGGTGTGCGAGTAGGCTCGACTTGTTGAACGGACAGGATCGAACCGATGGCGCCATTCGACCGAGACGATGATCAATCGGGGGGCAGCACATCGACCTACGCTTCGTTGGTTGGAGGACCACACTGCTTTTATTTAGGCCTAATGAAGAGACAAAGTCGACTTGGCGAATTTGTTTGCCGAAGAACTAACGCTTTTGCGCACTCCGCATCCAAATCACGTGATCAATCAGGAGGTGGAGGGCGACACGCAGGGCGTTTGGGATGGTCGACGCCTGCAGCAGTTGCTCGGCAATCTGGTGGTAAATGCAATCAAGTACGGCACAACGGACGAGCCAGTGCGAGTGGTTGTGACCGGCGACGAGAAGGAAGTTCGTTTTGAGGTCAGGAATAGTGGGCAAGCCATCGAGCAATCGACCCTTGCTCAACTCTTTGACCCTCTAAAGCGAGCCCCCGTGCATGAGAGTAGCCATACAGCCGATGGCAGCCTTGGACTGGGCCTGTACATTGCGCGCGAGATTGCCCGAGCCCACGGTGGCGAGATAACAGCACGGTCCGACCAAGTAGAAACAGTGTTTGCTGTCCGCCTGCCTCGCTGCGAGTAGAACTCATGTTGCAGATCGTTATTTCCGCCAATGCCGATATTTTGACGCTGTTGCCTCCCCTTGCGCTGACGCTTTCCAATCTCACGGAGCACCGCAGTGAGCATGCCAGGTTCTTAGAGCCCGTTTGAAAATTCACCGCAGATGTGTTCTAACGTTTGGATGTGAAAAAAAGAACATCGAGAGCGGCAGGCAAGCATGGCGGCCAAGACGAAGCGGTATCCGAGCGATCTGACGGACATGGAGTGGGCAGCGATGGAGGGACTGCTGCCGAAGCCCGCACAGCGGGGGCGGCGCAGGACGGCTGATCTGCGGGAGGTCATCAACGCCTTGCGATACCTGGTGCGCTCGGGGTGTGGCTGGCGCATGCTACCCAAGGACTTTCCGGTCTGGCAAACGGTGTACTGGTGGTTTCGCCGACTGATGCGCCGGTTCCTGTTCCAGACGCTTCATGACGTAGTGCYAATGCTCGATAGGGAGTTGGAAGGCAGACAGCCTTGCCCAAGCGCGGGCGTGGTGGATAGCCAGTCGGTAAAGGCGCCAGCGGCGAAGGAACGTGGCTATGACGCGGGAAAGAAGATCGTCGGGCGCAAGCGGCATATTGCCGTGGATACGAATGGCCGGTTGCTGATGGTGAACTTGACGCCTGCAGACATCGCCGATAGCACCGGGGCGTTGGCAGTTCTGGAGGCCCTAAAGAAGCGTTGGCCGGGACTGAAGCATCTGTTTGCAGATGGCGCATACGATCGTCGCACGTTGATGGATAAAGCCGCGACGCTCGACTTCGTCGTGCAGGTTGTGCGCCGCCACGAGGATCAAGTTGGCTTCGCGGTGCTACCCCGGCGTTGGGTGGTGGAACGTACCTTCGGTTGGATGGTTCGCTGGCGTCGCCTTGTCAGGGACTACGAGCGACGTCCTGATGTGTCCGAGGCCATGGTCTATATCGCAATGGGCGGGCTGCTGCTACGCAGAATCGCCCATCCCTGAAT
>NZ_JBFTLX010000187.1:0-14042 GCF_056396665.1 Cupriavidus sp. 05T313
CGACACGATTCTGGACTTTCCGGCGGTCAAGTAACCATTCGGCAGCTGTAATGTAACCCTCATATCTTGACTTCCCTTCATTTGTTCCCGGAAGTCAAGATCTAGGCTAGCTTCATATGTGCGTATCGCACTGAAGATCCGTAACCGTCAGCGGAACCCGGCTGGCGAGTCGTGGGCGCTGATGAGAAGGTTACGGCTTCACGGTAGGCGGGAGTGGAGTGATGGCCGATCAGCGCGAGGGTATGAGCGGACGAGCAGGGGCAAGGTATAACCGGCACGACGAAGCCTTCTGGCGAGAGATGCTCGCACAATGGGGTCACAGCGGCGGGAGCATTCGAGCCTTCTGCCGACAGCACGGATTGGCCGTTAGCACCTTCGGTCTGTGGCGCAAGCGATTGAACCACGAGCCACCGGTGACTTCGCCTATGGCAGTGACTGCGGATACGGCATTCATCGCCGCGGCAACGACAGCGCTACCGAATGTCCTGCCGGCGAGCGACCCGGCACCATTGAAGTCATGCGACCAAGTGGTCGTCACGCTGGGCGGCGCACGTATCGAGATGGCCGGGGTGCATGCCGAACGCATCGTGCGCTTCGTGCTGGGACAGTTGGGAGGCGGCCGGTGCTGATCAGCGGCGATGTGCAGGCTTTCATCTGCCGTGACGCGGTCGACATGCGCAAGTCCATCGACGGCCTGTCGTATCTGGTGGAGCCGTTGCTGGCCAAGAATCCCCTGTCGGGCCACCTGTTTGTCTTCGTCGGCCGCGATCGATCGAAGGTCAAGATTCTGTATTGGGACCGCACCGGCTTCGCGTTGTGGTACAAGCGGCTTTCGCGCGGCCGGTTTCCTTCGCCGGCGACGCTAGCCCAGCGTGGCTTCACGCTGGCCGAATTGAACGCTTGGCTCGAAGGCATCGAGATCCCTGCGGTTCGGCCCCACTGCACCGTCGCTGCCACGCGCATCTTGTGACTTGTAAACCTGCCGGCGCTGGCGCATCATGGCGCCATGCTTCCGGTACTGACACCCTCCGACCTGCCAGCCGATCTCGAGGCGGTACGTACCCTCGCGCTGGAGCAGAACCGGGTCGCCCGCGCGCTGTGGGAGCAACTGGAGATATTGAAGCACCAGATCGCGCAGCTTAACCGCGCRCACTTCGGCGCCAGCTCCGAACGTCTGCCGGGTCAGGCCGAACTCTTTGCCGCGCCGCTCGATCTGCCGTCACCGGCAACCGCCTCAGAGGTCAAAGTGGCGGGCCACACCCGCAAGGGGCGCCCGGCACTGCCCAAGGACCTACCGCGCACGCGGATCGAATACGATCTRTCCGCGGCGGAGAAGGCCGCCTTCGATTCACTGCAGCGCATCGGCGAGGAGCGCAGCGAGACGCTGCATTACGAGCCAGCCAAGCTTACCGTCATCGAGCACATCCGCTTCAAGTATGCGGCCATGAAGAACGATGAGTCCACCATCGTGACCGCCACCGCGCAGCCCTCGCCGTTACCGAAGAGCAACGCCAGCGCGGGCCTGCTCGCCAACATCCAGGTCAATACCTTTGTGGACCACTTGCCGATCCACCGGCAGGAGATGGGCTACGCCCGCCTGGGCATTCATCTGCCGCGTGCCACACTGTGCGAATGGAAGTTGGGGTCGGCCGAGCTGCTGGAGACGCTCCTGCCATCCTTGCGCACCCACATCCTGCAGGCACCGCGCCTGCACCTGGACGACACCACGCTGCCGTTGCTCGAACGCGGGCGCGCCACCACCAAGCAGGCGCACCTGTGGGGCTACCTCGGAGCCGGTCAGCGGCAGGAGAATGGGCTGTGGGTCGATCACCCGCCGGCGGTCATGTTCGAGTTCGCCGAATCCCGTGCCGCCACCCATCCGCTCACCTTCCTGCGCGACTATCGGGGGTACCTGCAGGCCGACGCCTACAGTGGCCACGATGCCCTCTATCGCACCGGCCGCATCATCGAAGTCGGTTGCTGGGCGCATTATCCCGAGTGCGGCTTTATCTGGTGCGCGACGCATTAGATTCTGTCCACACGAGGAGCCAGGGTGGCGCAGCCCCACATAAATCCAGCGCGTTCAATGAGCTTTTGAATCCGATTAGGACGAGCTTGCGTATATGCTTGCATGGACACGCAGTCACCCAAGCCCCAGCCCTCCGAGAGCACACCTAGCGTGCAGGACATTCTGCGCGTATGGCATGGCGATCGATGTATCCGTGCAAGTACCGCGCAGCAGTACCTGCAGTGGATCGGTCGGTTTCGACGCTATTGCCGTGCCCGTGGGCTGGAGGAAGGCGCCGAGCTATCGCGCGCCGGCGTGAAACGCTTCCGGGCTTGGTACACGCGCTTTCGCAAGATCAACCCCGTGCATCTCGGTCTCGCGAGTTCGTCTCTGCGTTCGCTGCGGCGCGTTTACGAAGTCATGGGCTTGCCGGTGTCGCCGTGGCAATCCATCGAACGCCGTCGACGACCTGCTACGGCGGTTCTGCGTGGCTACGCTGACTACCTTGGGCAACATCGTGGCAACCCTGAGATCACGATTCGCAAGAAGCTCGACGATGTCGGCAAGCTCTTGGAGCACCTGCGTCGATCTGGCAAATCCTGGCGTCGTCTGAGCTTGCCCGACATCGACGCATTCCTAATCGAATGCGCCAGTCGCTATGCACGTTCGACGACAGCCGGCATCGCCAGCACGATTAGATCCTTTTCCCGGTTCCTGCTGGCCAGCGGGCGCATTCGCACCAACTTGGCCGATGGGGTAATCTCGCCGGTACAGCCCAGGTTCGAACGCCCCCAACGCGCGTTACCGTGGGAGGACGTTCGGCGACTGCTGCGCGCTGTGGACACAAGCACGGCACGCGGACTGCGCGACCATGCGCTGCTGTTGATGATGAGTACCTATGGTTTGGGCGCTGGCGAAGTGATCGGCTTGCAACTGCAGGACATTGACTGGGATGCCAGCACGCTGCAGATGTCGCGACCGAAGACCGGCGTCAAATTCGTGAGTCTGCCTATGTGCGTATCGCCACACAGTCGCTGCGTGAGGTCTCTCTTCCGGTGCCGCGATGAGCACGAAGACTACCGCCACCGCCCTGGCTCGCGACGCAATGCAGTTCCTGGCGTTCAAGCGGGCCATGGGCATGGGCTACCGCCGTGCCGAGTTCGTGCTCAACGGCTTCGTGCGCTTCGTCCGTGACCGGCACGGCGACCGCCCGGTGGCATTAGACCAAGTGGTGACACAGTGGGTGACGCGGATCGAAGGCCGCAAGGCCATCACGGTGGGTAACGAATTCGGTGTCGTGCGCCAGTTGTGCCTGTTCCGCCGCCGCAGCGATCCATATGGCTTCGCCCCCGATCACGCGGTGGCGCCGGTCAAGGAATCGGTGTTCGTGCCTTACATCTTCAGTCGCGAAGAGGTGCTTGCCTTGCTGGACGCTGCCACGCGGCACGAAGGTCGCAACATGTGGGGTGCGATGTTGCGCGCGCTCACGCTCGTACTGTACTGCACCGGGATGCGGCTGGGCGAAGCTACCAGGCTGCATCTGGCCGACGTCGATCTACGCATGGCCGTTCTGACAGTGCAAGGGGCGCTCGCGCATCCTGGCAATCCGCGACGATTTAGTCGCCGAACTACGCTTCTACCTGCGCCAGCGCAAGGAAGTCCTGTCGGCAAGCCGGGCCGACGATCCATTGACACTCTTCATCCGTCGCGACGGATCAGCGCTCACTGTGCGTGCGGCCTCGGATGCGTTGCGATATCTGCTGCGTGCGCTCGGTTTGAAGCCGCCACGCGGGCGATCGGGTGCCAGGCCTTACGAGTTGAGACATGCCTTCGCCGTACATCGGCTGACCGCTTGGGCCGTTGAGGGTGTTGACGTGCACGCGAAGCTGCCGTGGTTGTCGGCCTACCTTGGCCACCAGAACGTCCTCGGCACGGAGGTGTATCTCAAGGCCACGCCTGAGCTGTTGCAACTCGCGAGCCAGCGCTTCGAACAGCTCTCGCGCCGCAAGCGCAGATTGCCATGAGCCGGTCACAGGATGGGCTGTTCGCACATGTGCAGTCGTACTTCACAGAGTACCTGCCAACGCAGCGAGGTGCCAGCGTCCACACCATTCGAGCCTACCGTGATGCACTGACGCTGTTTTTCAAATTCGTTGCTGACCAGCGCCGCCGAGCGGTTGCTTCCTTGCAGCTCGGCGACATCGACGCTGATGCCGTGACGCGCTTCCTGAATCATATCGAGACGCAGCGATCGAATTCTGCAGCAACACGCAATTGCCGGCGAGCAGCGATCCGTGGGTTCTTCAAGCATCTCCTGCGCAACGACTTGGCGCACTCGCAGCAGTACGTGCGAGTACTAGCGATCCCGGCAAAGAAGGCTCGTCAGCGGCCAGCGACCTACCTTGAGGCCGAGGATGTCCGCCTGATCATCAGCATGCCCAACCGGCGCACCGTCGACGGTTGGCGTGACTACACGCTTCTGCTCTTTCTTTACAACACTGGTGCTCGGGTCAGCGAGGCTGCCGAACTTCGATGGGACGATCTGCAATTGACCTCACCACGACAGGTTCGTTTGCACGGCAAGGGTAAGAAGGAGCGCCTGTTGCCGCTTTGGACGGAGACGGCCAACGCGCTGCACCGACTGCGCGGTATGTCAGGCGCTACCGATGAGCAGTGCGTATTCCTCAATCGAAACAGCCAACCTATGACCCGCGATGGTGTCGCCTACGTTCTCAGCAAACACGTAGCGGCGGCGGCTCGCGACAACCCAGTGCTGCGACGCAAGCACATCACGCCACACGTCATGCGTCACAGTTGCGCCGTTGCGCTTCTGCAATCAGGAACCGACGTGACGGTAATCCGTGACTATCTCGGCCACGCCAGCGTCGCCACGACCGGCCGCTACATCACGACCAACCTGCAGATGAAGCGCGAGGCGATGCTCGCATTCTGGACGAAGTCTGGCATTGAACCGGCGAACGCGAAGACATGGAAGCCAAAGGGCGATATGCTGGCGTTCTTGAAGTCCCTGTGAGCAATCCAAATTTATCTGAAGCTCGGATCATCGATCGACCGCATGAACGCCCGCTAAGCGACTTCATTCAAGATAAAACCGCACTCGGGATAATGCGCCTAGTACTAAACCGCTGACGCGGTAGTGGGAGGTGGGCACAGGTCTATGGCTGACGTTTCATGAAGAGGGTTGTCTGGCGCTGAACCCCAGCGAGGTGGTGAGCGGTGTCGCCAGGAGCAGTATGTGAATGCCCGGTTGGGCATTCCACCCACTGCTTCCAGGAGGCTCGCCATGACGCCACTGCGCCAACGCATGCTGCATGACATGCAGATCCGCAACCTTGCAGAGAATACCCAGAAGTCCTATCTGATTCAGGTATCCAGTTTCGCCCGGCACTTTCGCCGTTCGCCCGAACTGCTGGGTCCAGAGGAGATCCGAGCCTGGCTCGTCTATCTCCGTGAAGAGCGCAAGCTGGCACCCGCCAGTCTCGGCGCAACGATCGGCGCACTGCGCTTTCTCTACCGCGTGACGCTCAAACGCGACTGGAGCGACGAGGACTTTCCCTTGCCGAGGAAGCCGGTCCGACTGCCAGTCATCCTCAGCCTGGAGGAGATCACGACCTTCTTCGAGTCGATCGCCAGTCTCAAGCAGCGCACCATCCTGATGACCGCGTACGCCGCCGGACTGCGGGTGTCAGAAGTCGTGCATCTGAAGGTCACCGATATCGACAGCAAGCGCATGGTCATCCGTGTGAACCAGGGCAAAAACAGGAAAGATCGCTACGTCATGCTGTCGCCGCGGCTGCTCGAGATCCTGAGACTGTACTGGCAGGACGCTCACCCGCGGGAGTGGCTGTTTYCGGGCAACCGATCAGCCGCGATGCCGTGGGCCAGGCATGCCAGCTTGCACGTAAGCGCAGCGGCATCAAGAAACCCATCACACCGCATTCACTGCGGCACGCCTTCGCCACGCATTTACTGGAGGCCGGCACCGACGTGCGCCGGATCCAGCTGCTGATGGGCCATCGCAGCCTTTCGACGACGGCGCGCTACTTGAAAGTGGCTACCAGCACCGTGTGCGCGACCCCGAGTCCCTTTGACCTGCTGCCGCATCCCGCACCCATCCCGCCTGAGCCCACACCGCCCGCATACTTCTGAAGCCGGCGATGCGACCGGCGCTCGAGGTGGCGGACATCTTCCGCCGCTGCGGCCCAAAGTACCGGCAGACCCATGCCGACGCCCTCAGTCGTGCCCAGCGGCGCACGATGAGCGCCATCGAGCTGTGTCGCACCGCCGCGCTCGGCGGACATGTTGAGCAGTGCGATACATGTGGTCATCAGCGCATTGCCTACGACTCGTGCCGCCATCGCTGCTGTCCGAAGTGCCAGTCGCTCGCCCGCGCGCAATGGCTCGAACGCCGGCGCGCCGAACTGCTCCCCGAGGTCGAGTATTTTCATGTCGTCTTCACGCTGCCCGAGCCCGTCGCGGCGCTCGCCTACCAGAACAAGAGGGTGCTCTATGACATCCTGTTTCGCACCAGCGCCGAAACGCTGCGCACGATCGCCGCCGACCCGAAGCACCTGGGCGCGGAGATCGGCTTCCTCTCGGTCCTGCACACGTGGGGGCAGAATCTGCTGCACCATCCGCACGTGCACTGCGTGATACCCGGCGGCGGCATCGCCCCGGACGGCGAGCGCTGGATCGCCTGCCGACCCGGCTTCTTCCTGCCCGTGCGAGTCCTCTCGCGGCTCTTCCGGCGGCTCTTTCTCGACCAACTGCGTCGCGCGTTCGACGCCGGCGCGCTGCGTTTTCATGGCCAGCTCGAGCCGTTGCGCGATCCGCGAGCGTTCGCCGCCTGGCTCGCGCCCGCCGCTCACGCGGAGTGGGTCGTCTACGCGAAGCCACCGTTTGGCGGCGCCGCACAGGTGCTCGATTACCTGGGCCGCTACACGCATCGCGTCGCCATCTCGAATAACCGGTTGCTGCGCTTTGATGGCGATTCGGTGCTCTTCCGGTGGAAGGACTACCGTCACGAAGCCCGCCACAGGACCATGACGCTCACGGCCGACGAGTTCATCCGCCGCTTCCTGTTGCACGTGCTGYCCGTCGGCTTCAAGCGCATCCGCAGCTACGGGTGGCTCGCCAACTGCCACCGGGCGGCGCGCCTCGCCACCTGCCGACGGCTGCTCGGTGTCGAGCCGCCCGCTGCTGCGTCACCCGCCATCGGGGAAGACTACCGTGACCGTTACCAGCGGCTCACCGGCAGGTCACTGCGCGATTGCCCCGTCTGCGGCAAGGGCCACATGGTCCGCATCGAAGGCGGTGTGCCTGGCATCCTGCCGCGGGCTCCACCTGATCCCAGTCATGGACATTGACCGGCATCAGCACCAGCCCCCAGCACGTTGGTCTTCCCCATGCGGCCAACGCGAACCAACTCGTGCTTTGCCGTCTTCGCACCATCACAATGTCGCGAAACTCCGCACTATCTGCCCGCTGACCCTCGCATTCTCACTGTCTTCGCGCGACCGGCTCTGTCAGACCGCCCGCTTCCGGCGTGCGATGGCCACGCGCCGGGTACCGCAAATCACCGCGCCGTTCATTCAATGCCCATAGACGCCAGCGCCTGCGGAGCGGTTTAGCACAAACGATTTTTTATTTACCGCTCGCGGACCGATCTCGCCGGCTCGACTCATGCATCTGAGGCCGCGACCGCTAAACAAAAAATCCTCTGCATTATGCCGAGCTCGGCATAAGGCTCATGCCAGGCGATACTTCATCAAGGCCGAGGACGCCATTCCCAAAGCGGCACGCTCGCCAGATCAGCTACCTACGCGCTTCGTCAGGCTGATTGCCAAGCTCTATGCCGCCGAGGCGCGCAGCGCGCAATGGACGGCTGAACGACGCTTGCGCTTACGCGCGCGCTACAGCGCTCGGGTTCTCGATCTCATCGAAAAGCTGCTCACCGAGCATCGTGATACCGTCGTGCCAGGTGGCTTGCTTGGCAAGGCTTTGCACTACCTCAACGGGCAGTGGCCGAAGCTGATCCGTTACATAAAAAACGGCTCTTGGCCGATATGTAACAACCCTTGCGAGAACGCGATTCGCCCATTTGTCGTCGGGCGCCGCGGCTGGCTATTCGCCTCCACCGTCGCAGGCGCGCATGCCAGTGCCAATCTTTATTCCCTCGTTGAGACATGCAAAGCCAACGGCATTGACCCGTATCGCTACCTCGTCTGGCTGTTCACCAAGTTGCCTCTGGCCACCACGGCCGATGACTATGCCGCGCTGTTACCTTGGGCTATGCCTGAGGCAACTGTGAGTGACGTCGTTTATTGACTGCATACAGTGAAAACCGAGATAGTGCAATGGGTGTGCGACACGCTCAACGCCGCTCGGGAGGCCGCCCCGCAACCGAGCGCCACGCCGGCCTGCCCGAGCTGCCGATCGGCTGGCAGCTTGCGCACCGCACTAGCCTTCCTTCGGCGGCAGAGCAGCCCAGCGAGGACAAGCACGAAGGAGCGCTCCCGCCAGGATGGAAGCTAGCCGAGCGAAAGACCCACTTCATCCTGACAAATGGGAATGACGTCGTCGCCACCATGGCAAGACCGAATGCAGCGACGTACGCAGCTATCTTTTCCGCCGTAATCGTCAAAGGAGCCATCTAAGATGATCGAAGACTGCAAGCCTACCGAGAATTTCCAGGCAGGAGTCCAATTCGCTGAAGGGCAAGATGCAAAGGAGTTGCTCGGCGCAATCCTGGGTATCCAAACCGAACTCCAGTACGGTGCGGTGACACCTGAGAACGCCGTGGAGCGCATGCGCAGAGCTCTGCGTGTCATGCCGCAGCCAGTAACACACCGCGAGGGCGCGCAGGCGGTGGTGGTGAACGCCCCGGAGCACATCGTGTTGGTTGTGGGCGACATCGCCGATAACACCTCATTCGGTGATCTGCATGAGGTCACTTGGTGCGCTGGCCGGCAACACGACGCCGACGTCGAGTACGTGCGCGCAGATCTCACCCGCGCCATTCGAGCCCAGCCCCACGCCCCCCAGCCGCCGGAGCAGTCAGCATTCCAGGCGCGCGTTCAACCCTGGATGCTGGCGTGCTTTGGCGCCGAGATCGCTGCGAATAGCCAGGAACGCAACTACCGCTTCCTCGAAGAGGCCTTGGAACTCGTGCAAGCGTGCGGGGCCACGCAGAGCGAGGCGCATCAGCTTGTGGACTACGTCTATGGGCGCCCAGTTGGCGAAAGAGCCCAGGAAGTCGGCGGCGTTATGGTGACGCTGGCCGCGCTTTGCCTGGCGCAGGGTCTGGACATGCACGAGGCCGGCGAGACAGAACTCGCGCGCATCTGGACGAAGGTCGAGCAGATCCGTGCCAAGCGGGCCGCGAAGCCGATGTCCTCGCCCTTGCCTCAGCACGTCGGGACCGTCCATGACGAACGGGCCGCTGTTGAGTACTACAATCAAAACCCTTCTGCCGCTCTGTTCGACATGAAACGCCGCTTCGCCGGCCCGCACTCGAGCGCCGAGGCGGTGGCCAATGACTCGCGTGCCATGGGCGAGAACTGGTCCGTGCGCGTCGAGCAGGACGGTCGCACGATCTTGACCATCAGCGATCAGCACTTGTCCGGCGAGGAGGGCGCCGACGAGAACCTGATCGTCGGCGCGGCCCGGCATCTGCTGGCGTTTGTCGGCTACGGCCTGCCGCCATCGAACTTCGACCCCGATTCCCGGGAGCTCGTGACCGCAGAACAGCCCTGCATTGAAGGGCATCCGGACGATGCCGCAGTGAACCGCTTCGCCGCCGCCATGAAGGCGAAGATGGCTGCCAGCCGCGTGAAGGGGCGTCGAGGCTGGGATGATCCTGAACGATGCCCGGCGTCGTTTCTAGCGGCGGCGCTGATTGGCCACATTCCCAAAGGGGATCCCGTGGACGTCGGCAATTTCGCCATGATGCTGTTCAACCGGGCCGACTCATTGGGCGCACTCCCAACGGCCTGGCGAGAGTTGCTAGAGGAGGAAGTCTCCGCAGAGTCCCTTACCCAGGCACGCGCCCTTCTAGCCTCAGAGCAGCCCAGCACGGCAGCGGTGATCGATGGACAGGTTCTCCTAGCAAAGAGCGTGTTCGGCGGCCTCAACTCCTTGCGCTGGCTCCTCAACATCACCACCGAGTTCGACCGCAAGGATGTGCGCACGCGGCAGGCGGCGCGTTTGCTCGACGAGTACCAGGACAAGCACGGCCGGACGAACCGAGCACTGCTGGAGACCTTGTGGAAGGCCCTGCATGACAAGCTCTCCCTGGACGATACGCTGGAGTGCTTAGCAGCGAGTCCAGGGCAGCACAGCAACGAGAATCGCGATGCGGAGCGGTGGCGCTCGATTGAGCCGCGCCTGCACGTTGTGACGGAGGACTGCGACCAGGGCGACAGCGTGCCGAGCGTGGTGGTCTCTTTGATAGGGATCCAGCCGGACATGGATATGGTCGTCGGCAAGCACGAAACGCCAGCCGCCTGGGTCGATGCCGTGATCGCCAAAGGAAAGAGAAATTGAGCCGCCCGCATCTGAGGTCGTGCGGCGCCCTGAGTGGACGCAGCCCAAAGACCGGCCTGCGCGTAGCTTCCCGTCACTGTTGGACCGGCGGCGCCTGGGGCAAGGGCACGTGCGAGTTCTGCGGACGCACCCTGGATGAGGTGTTGGCGAAACGTGTTGCTGAGCCTGGCGGCGCGGACCACCTCGCTCGGTCGATCGAGAACAGAGACTTGCCATGACCAACATGACTGAAAACGCGAAGCAGCCGGGCCCCTTCCGTGCCCTGCTACGCACGATGGTTGCGCGCCTGGGTTCTGCCTTGGAGCGTAAGCCGGCTTGCTCGCGGCCCGAAGTACTGGAAGGGACTATGGGGCAAGCCTTCGGCCCTGGAGCGGCTTCGGTGTACCCGGAGCGGCCGCCCTTGCCGGATTCTCAGGCTCCGGAGGCCAACCCCTATGTACTAGCCATCGGTGGCGCACTATTCGACGCCGGCTACCGAATCTCGCCTGTCGATGCCGGAAAAGTGCTCGATGCTGTGCGGAGGGTTCACGACATCACACCGTACCTCACCCCAGAGCAGGCACGAAGGCGGGAAGAAGCCGAAAAAGAGGCAGAACGTCTTCGCCAACAATTGGCCGCCATCGCCCCGGCCCTTTCCGAAGAGGCCAAGAACAAGGCTATTCGTGAGGCTGCTGAGCTGATCGAGGCGGAGGCTGCCAACGTCGCGAGAGGGAATGCCACGGATGGCAACTGGGGAGATGACCACGAACCGAAGGCCGCCCACGACGAGATGCTCGCTAAGGCGGCGGCACTGCGCACCTTCCTGCCAACGGGAGATGCTGCATGAGCGAGAACAGCAAGATCGAATGGACCGACGCCACGTTCAACCCGTGGATCGGCTGCACCAAGGTGTCCCCGGCGTGCGACCACTGCTATGCCGAGGTGTCCACGCCGGCGCGCGTGCTGGGCGTGACGTGGGGCGCCAAGGAAAATCGGCACCGCACGTCGGCCGCCAACTGGAAGCTGGCGGAACGCTGGAACAGAGAGAAATTCTTCGAGTGCGCGGCCTGCGGCTGGCGCGGCGAGGAAAAGGACTCCAAGGCGTGCGAGTTCGGCCACGACTATCCGCACCGCCATTGCCCAAACTCAGCCTGCCACACGACCGAGGTACTGACTCCCGCACGCCGCCGTGTCTTCTGCGCCAGCCTGGCCGACGTGTTCGACAACCAGGTTGATCCGGCCTGGCGCGCGGACCTGTTCGACCTGATCGAAAGAACGCCCAACCTGGACTGGCTGCTGCTGACGAAGCGCATCGGCAACGTGCCTGCCATGATGCTCGAGGTCGCGCAGCACCTTTTCTGGATGGACAGGCTCGAGACGCCGAGTATGCCGGACAGCGTCTGGCTCGGCGCCACCATCTGCAACCAGGACGAAGCCGACCGCGACGTCCCGAAGCTGCTTGCCGTGCCGGCCCGGGTGCGCTTCCTATCCGTTGAGCCGCTGTTGGGGCCGATCAGGCTGCCGCATGATGCACCGTCGCCAATTCCCTTCTACTGCGATGCGCGTGATCGCGGTATCGACTGGGTAATTGCCGGTGGCGAGAGCGGCCCTCATGCACGGCCGAGGCATCCGGCCTGGGCGCGGAGCCTGCGCGACCAGTGCGCGGCGGCGGACGTGCCGTTCCTGTACAAGCAAAACGGTGAATGGGCAGACGGCTCCGGAGACTTTGGTGCCGGCAGATTCGAAACCGCTGCGGTAGCTCTCGACGGTCGAGTTGTGCCAGRCGGCTACGACGCCGTAGCCTATCCGAACGGCGCCACAGCGGCAGACGGCTGGGCGATGGTCCATCGCGCAGGCAAGAAGGCTGCAGGCCGCCTGCTCGACGGCGTGCAGCACGATGGCTTCCCTCCTTCGAACCCTCCGCAAGAAGGGAACATTTAGTCCGTGTCGTCGCCCATAATCGGCATTGCGAGTTGACCCCTCGCCGTTCCCGATGGGTGTAGGTTTTCATTGCCTACACCCTCTTTTTTTGTCGCTCGCGATTGCACAGCCCTCGCACATTGGACCGGCGCATGGTTGCGCTGGTCATTCGGGATTCGAGAATAGGCATCCATTCACACAAGGATGCCCGCTATGGCACCACCTCCACGCCAACTCGATCTCTTCGGTGCGATCGCCGAGGCCTATGCGGATTCCGCTGATGGCTCTCTCGAGAACCGCAGCCTCTATCGCCAGCTCGCACAGCGCCCGGAACTCCGATTGGACATTGAGCGCCGGGTCCCGATAGGCGCCGCCGCCGCGATGCACAGTCCCGCTACGCGCAAAATCCGCTGGCACCAGATCACCATGAGGCAGTTGGGCATCATCGAGCGGGTTGAAGGCGAACGCGGCCTTTGGCGACTGAGCGAGAATGCACGGCAGAAGCTGCACAAGGCCAGCGCCGGTGTTCGGCTAGTCGCCTTCAGCACGGATCTCGGTGTAGCGGTCTGGGCCCGCTCACGGGACGTTTTTCCGCGCCTGGGAGAGCCGATCTCGCTCTGCGTTACGTCGCCGCCCTACCCGCTCCGCCAGGCGCGAGCCTACGGCAACCCGAACGAAGCGCAGTATGTCGACTTTCTCTGCGAGGCGCTGGAGCCTATCGTCCGCGAGCTAGTACCGGGCGGCAGCATCGTGATCAACATCGGGAACGACGTCCACCTGGCAAGAAGTCCAGCGCGATCCCTCTATGCCGAGCGGTTGCTGCTGGCGCTGCATGATCGGCTCGGCCTCTCTCTCATGGACCGCATTCCGTGGGTCAACTACAGCAAGCCGCCTGGCCCAACCTGGTGGGCTTGCGTCAACCGCGTCCAGCTAAGCAGCGCGCACGAGTTGGTCTATTGGCTCACGAATGATCCCGCCCGGGTACGCTCAGACAACCGCCGCGTGCTACAGGCACATACCGAACGGCATAGGAAGCTGATCGCCGCTGGCGGCGAGGCGCGAACCGCCATCTATGGCGATGGCGCCTATCGGCTGCGGCCAGGCGCCTTTGCCGGCGATACAGCGGGGAAATTGCCGCGCAACGTCATCGAGCGTGGCCACGCCTGCGCGGATACCCAGCTATATAGGAAGCGTGCGAAAGAACTCGACCTTCCAATCCATGGCGCGATGCAACCGACGGACATCCCGGATTTCTTCGTGCGCTTCCTCACGGAGCCGGGCGACCTGGTAGTGGATCCGTTTGGCGGCACGGTCCGAACGGGGCTGGCGGCGGAGAGGCTGGGGCGTCGGTGGCTGGTGACCGAATGGATGCTGGAGTATCTGCGCGGCGCGGCCGAGCTCTTTCGAGGCTGCTCTGGCTTCGGCTTGCAACCGGCACTTGCATCCGCCAACTGGTCGGTATCGTAGGYTGGCCACGCCGACCCGAAGAATCGAAGAATCCAACAGGAGAACTGCCATGACTGCACGGACAGACCGCCAACCACTTCCACTTGCGGAGGCAATCCGCAAG
>NZ_JBFTLX010000188.1:0-14021 GCF_056396665.1 Cupriavidus sp. 05T313
GCTCAAAGCTCAAACATGGCCCCCTCTTTTCCGCTCTTTTTGCCTGCCGACGAGGACGCCCCATACGGCCTGGTGCACCTTGACGGCTCGCTTCGCATCGCGCTGGGGTGTGGCCCGCCCTTGAGGGCGCTCCACACGGCTACGCCGAATCGTGGTTCTGGCGATATCGCTTTTTTCTGCAGCTCTTCGCTTACTCGATCCTTCGATCTTCGGACTTTGACGGGGCCGCAGTTGTATGCCGCGCTAGGTCCTGGAGCGCATGCGCATCCAGTCGTCGAGCGGATTGCTGGGAAAGATGATGGGCTGCTCGCGTGCGCCGGGCACCGTCAGGCTGGCGATGGCGGCGCGCGCGGCGCCTTCGCTGCGTGTCGTGCGGCGTGGCTTGCGCGGGGCGGTGGGCAAGGTGTCGGCGCGTTGCGCCTGTTGTGCCTGTCTTGCCTGCTCTGCCGCCAGGGCATTCGACGCGATTTGCCCGGCGCGTTCTTCGGCGTGCTGGGTCTCGCCGATCAGGAACACGTCCTGGAGCGCGGACAGTTGCTGGCCGGCCGGCACGGGGGCCTTCAGCGCGGCCACCACCAGCGCGCTCAATTGGGCGAGCACGTGCGCGTCGCTCTGGTCCTGGCCCTGCGCGAACGCCGGCAGCAGGTCGCCGGGCGCATCGCCGGCCAGCACGCCTGCCAGTGCCTTGAGCGCGAAGTTCAGGCGCCAGCCGAGTTCACGCCGCGGGATCTGGGGCAGCGCGCGGGCGAAGGCGTCGGAGAAGCGGCCGAGGACCGGCGCGTAGTGGCCGAGCAGGTAGGACTGGATAAAGGGAGAGGTATCCGAATACACGCGCCCCAGCAGCCGCAGGAACGACGGGCCGCCCACCTCGGGCTCGCGCGCCATCTGCAGCGCGGGCACGAACAGTGCGCCCATCACGTGTTCGCATCGCAGCTGCTCGCCCGGCCAGCGTGTCTCGCAGGCGTCGAGCAGCGCCAGGCGGCGTGCATTGAGCGGATCGAGCCGGCGGCCCAGCACCGCCTGCATCATGATGTCTTTGCTGCGGAAGTGGTAGTTGACCGCGGCCAGGTTGACGATGGCGCGCGATGTCACTTGCCGTAGCGAGGTGGCCTCGTAGCCCACCTCGATAAACAGGCGCTCGGTGGCGTCAAGAATGCGCGCCTTGGTGTCTCCTGCCGTGCCTTTTACGGTCTTCATATTGGGCGTGTCTCGTATTGTCATGCGGTGGATCCCCGGCGAAACTCCACGCACCGCGACAGCTTCCTGCTCTGACGGCAAACGGATGCTTGAAACGGCTGTACGGAGCCTAGCGAGCGCGGCGAGTGTTTCACAAGTGCAATATTGGAGTGTTGCCTCTAATCTTCCCGGGATCCGCCTGAGGATCCGCTTGCCGCGCGTGCGTGATCCGGGCCCCGCGCGCGGGGGTGCCAGGCGCGTACAGCTACAATATTCGCAGCGCCGCGTATGCGATGGCGCCTCTCTCCCTACCACTTCTGCACGCGCGTTGGCGCGAGTCCTTATGCATATCCGCTGGCTCGAGGATTTTGTGTGCCTGGCCCAGGCCGGCAGCCTCGCGCGCGCGGCGGAGCTGCGCAACGTCACCCCGCCCGCGTTCGGGCGCCGCATGCAGGCGCTGGAAGTCTGGGCGGGCGCGCCGCTGATCGACCGCAGTGTGTTCCCCGTGCGCCTCACCGACGAGGGACGGCAATTCCTGGAAGCCGCTCAGAGCGCGCTGCGCACGCTGGACGAGACGCGGCTGTCGCTGCGCGCGGCGCATCGCGCCGATGCCAGCACGGTGGTGATTGCCACCGGCAAGACGCTGGCGCGCTCGATGCTGCCGGCGTGGCTGGCCGGCCTGCGCCATGCGTTGCGCAACGACAAGGTGGCGGCGAATTTCCGCACCCGGCTTTCCACCTTTCCCACGCACGACGCGCTGGCGATGTTCACCGAAGGCGATGCCGATTTCCTGCTCTGCTACAACTCGCCCGAGCAGCCGGTGACGCTGGACAACGCGCGCTACCAGTACCACCTGGTGGGCGAGGAACGCCTGGTCTGCGTGAGCGCCGCGGCGGACGGCGGCGGGCCGCAGTACAAGCTGCTCGCACGTGGCCAGCGCGCGCCGGTGCCGATGATCGCCTACGCCGAGACGCTGACGCTGGGGCGCATGGTCAACGGCGAGATCGCGCGGCGCGGGCTGGCCAGCCGGCTCGATGTGATCGCCGTCAGCGATTTCGCCGAGTCGGTGCATGAAATGGTGCGCCAGCGCATGGGCCTGGCGTGGCTGCCGGCGCGGCTGGTCGCCGACGATCTCCACGCCGGGCGGCTGGTGCGCGCCGGACTGGAAGTGGGCGGCGAGACCGACCTGGCGATGCAGATCCTGCTCTATCGCCCGCGCTCGCCCATGCGGGCGCTGGCGGAGGCGTTCTGGCGCGCGGCGGTGGTGGCCTAGGCGTCCGGCTTCCTCCGGTTGGCCCGCATCAATCCGTCAATGCATCAGCGCGGCCAGCGTCATGGCTACAAGGATCGCCGCCATCGAGACATTGATCAGGCGCGAACTCACCGGATCATGGAGGAAGCGGGACAGCGAAACGCCGGCCAGCAGCCAGCACAAGTGGATGACGGCAATCATCGCGCTCAGCACCGCGATCTTGACGATGGCGTCCAGGCCCTGGTGCCCGGCGATGACGGTGGTGCCCGCCAGCACGGCGCCAATCGCCAGGTAGGCCTTGGGGTTGGCGATGGCCAGCAGGAAGCCGCCGGCGAACGCGGGAGCCGTCAGCGCCCTCCTCTGGTCTCCGAGCGGTGGCGCGGTGGCAATCCTGAACGCCAGGTAGAGGATGTAGGCGGCAGACAGGACGCCGAGCACGCGCGCGCCGTGCGGCACCGACGCGACTAGCGCCACCACGCCCGTCGAAGCCATCAGCAGCACCGCGATGGTGCCGGCGATCAGCCCGCAGGCATAGCCGAGCGAGCGCCGCACGCCATGGGCGGCACCGACGGCCGTGACGCTGATCGTCGAGGGCCCCGGGCTCCCCATGACGACCACCGACGCCAGGATCAGCGCCGCGAGCGGACGCCAGATCCCCGGCATGGAAGCAAGCAGGTTTTCCATCGCGTCTCCGTCAGGCTGGTTCGTTGAACACGACTTTATGGCGGGGCAACGGATGCCGTCTTGAACGATTGTGCGTGGGATGGCGCCGCGATTTTGTCCGCCTCGCATGTCGCATCGGCCACTTGCCAAAACGGCAAGCGCCATTGCCAAAGCCGCATGTTGCTGCAGGCGCGCGCTCTCTAATATCGCCGGATATCTGCATACCTGCATATCCAAAAAGGGGAGAGACCTGCCATGAACAAACTGCTGCGTGCGGCTGCTGCCGCATCCTTCTGTGTGCTTGCCGGCGGCGCCGGCGCCTCGGGCTGGCCCGCCAAGCCGATCTCGCTGGTGGTGGGCTACACCGCCGGCGGCAGCGTCGACCTGGTGGCGCGCACGATCGCGCCGGAGCTGGGCAAGCGCTTGGGCCAGAGCGTGGTSATCGAGAACCTSGGCGGCGCCGGYGGCACCATCGGCGCCTCCAAGGTGGTCAAGGCCGATGCCGACGGCTACACGCTGCTGATGGGGTCGGGCAGCGAGGTCTCGATCGCGCGCCTGACCAATCCCGCCGTGCGCTACGACGGCGAGCGCGACCTGGCGCCGATCACCTTTGTCGGCACCCAGCCGATGGTGCTGGTGGGCAAGTCCGCGCTGCCGGCCAAGAACGCCGACGAGCTGATCGCGCTGGCCAAGGCGCAGCCGGGCAAGCTGGCCTATGCGTCGTCCGGCGTGGGCACGCCGCTGAACCTGGCCGGCGAACTGATCAAGCAGCAGGGCAAGGTCAATATCACCCATGTGCCCTACAAGGGGGCTTCCGCCATGTCGACCGACCTCCTCGGCGGCCAGATCGACCTCGCCGTGATGGTGCTGTCGTCGGCCCTGCCCCATATCCAGGCCGGCCGGGTCAAGGCCTACGGCGTGACCGAAGGGCACCGCGCCCAGGTGGCGCCCAATGTCCCCGCGCTGTCCGAAAGCAGCGCGCTCAAGGGCGTGGACATGGGCGTGTGGTTCGGCCTGATGGCGCCGGCCAATACCCCGCGCGCCGTGGTCGACCGCGTGAACACCGAGATGCAGGCCGTGCTGGCCATGCCCGAAGTGAAGAAGAAGCTGGCAGAAGCCGGCGTGGAAGTCGCGCCGGGCGGCCCGGCCCAGTTCGGCACCTTTATCAAGCGCGAAACGGTGAAGTACAAGAGCATCGTCCAGACCGCCGGCATCCACGAATAAGCGGCGGCAGGCGTACCATTTGTTTGTCGCAAGCGGCGGCGCCGCCACGGTGCCGCCTGTTTTTCTTTGCTGCTCCCGGCCGATCCCACTGGCAACCCAGGC
Organism: Cupriavidus sp. 05T313; assembly: GCF_056396665.1. Lineage (NCBI taxonomy): Bacteria > Pseudomonadati > Pseudomonadota > Betaproteobacteria > Burkholderiales > Burkholderiaceae > Cupriavidus > Cupriavidus sp. 05T313. The sequence continues at coordinate 4,418 of NZ_JBFTLX010000188.1, forward strand.
AACCTAGCCGACCCACAGACATGACGACCACTGCCCCCAGCTTCGACGCTTACCCGGTTGAAGTCGAATTCCCCGATATCCGCCCCTATGCCGCCGGCAACTGCGGCGTGCCCTACGTCCACACCTTCGATAGTGGCGTGCCCGGCCCGCACGTGATGGTCAACGCGCTGACCCACGGCAACGAAGTGTGCGGCGCCATCACCGTCAAGGCACTGCTGGATCTCGGCGTGCGTCCGCGCCGCGGCCGCCTGACGCTGGCCTTCGCCAACGTCGACGCGTACCACACCTTCGATGCGGCCCGCCCGGATGCGTCGCGCTACGTGGACCAGGACTTCAACCGCGTGTGGACGGCGGCCGTGCTGGACGACACCACCCGCGATTCATCCGAGCTGCGCCGCGCGCGTGCCATGCGCCCGGTCATCGATACCGTGGACCTGCTGCTGGATCTGCACTCCATGCACGAGAAGAGCCTGCCGCTGATCGTCTCCGGCCCGCTCGACAAGGGCATCGCCCTCGCGCGCGCCGTGGGTGCGCCGGCCAACGTGATCGTGGATGAAGGCCACCCCGAAGGCCGCCGCATGCGTGACTACGAAGGCTTTGGCGACCCGGCCAGCGCCAGGAACGCGCTGCTGATCGAGTGCGGCCAGCATTGGGAAGCCACCGCCGTGGGCGTGGCCAAGGACAGCACCGCGCGCTTCCTGCTCAACGCCGGCGTGATCGATGCCGACGACGTGCCCGCCGGCTGGCTGTGGCTCTTGCACCCGCAGYGGGTGGTACGCGTGACGGAGCCGGTGGTGGCCAGCAGCATGGATTTCCGCTTCGCCGGCGCGTACACCGGGCTGGAAACCTTTGCCGAGGCTGGCACCGTGATCGGCTGGCGCGATGGCGAGCCGGTGGTCACGCCGTACCCGGATTGCGTACTGGTCATGCCTTCGTTGCGGCAACTGCGCCCCGGCGTCACCGTGGTGCGGCTGGGCCAGGTGATCGGCTGACTGGCCGCCGGTCCGCGCACGGGCGGGTGTTCAGGCTGGCGTAGCCGGTGAAGGCGGCGCGGCGGGCGCGCCTGCCGTGCCGGTGGTGGACTGCTTGGGCCGCATGCCGGGCAGCAACTGATCGACCAGTTCCTCGATCTTTGCCTCGGGCACCACCAGGTTGCTCAGGTTCAGGCCGCCGGCGCTGCGCAGCGCGTCGTAGTTCGCCTTGCCGGCGCGGTCGCCGCCGATGTAGACGACGATCTCGGCTGAACTGAGGAAATCGCGCCAGTACGACTGCCGTTGCGCGACAAAAGTCGCGGTATAGGGGCACGAGGCAATCGATGCGCCGGGTGACAAGACCTTGAACTCGAAGCCGCGCGCCTGGATGGAATCGCGCAGCGCGTCCATGTAGGCGTTGCCGACCGGGTTGCTGATCACGCAGAACAGCGTACCGTCGGCCGGCTGCGCTGCGGCGATGCGGTCGCCGCGGTCGACCGGGACGACGGACTGGTAGGTGGCGCAGCCGGTGGCCAGCAAGCCCAGGCTGGCGGTGGCGGCTAGCAATGCTTTCTTCATGATGCTCCTGGTTCGCTGCTGCAAGGGTGCCCAGCGCACCCCGGCGCCGGCGGACCTGCCCGGCGGCTGCCGTGGCGGCGCGCCTGGCGGGATGAACCGTGTTGTCGGCAGGCGCGAGCGCCAACTTTAGGCCATCGTGGCGGCGGCAATCGGTGGAACAGAGCGGGGAAAAGGGTCCGGCGGTGGCGTCCGGCTGCATGCGCGAGGTGCCGGACGCAAAAAACGGCCAGCCGTAGCGGCTGGCCAGGAAGGGTACTTCCCTTGGAGACTGGCGGTTCGACCCGGTGCCAGCTTGTCCGGGCGCCGTCAGGCAGCCTCAGGCAACAAACGCCTGGCGGCAGCGCAGCGCCATCACCTGCGCCTCGAAGGCACGGGCAGCGCGCTGCGCGAACTGGTCGCGGCGGCGCTGGCGGGGTTGGGAATCCGACCGGCCGGTGGCAACGGGCTCCAGCCCGGCGACCTCCCACGCGCGGCGTGTCACGGCGAGGATGTTGGCGAGTGCCTGGGCTTGCGGCGCGGTGCTACTGCCCCGGAGGAGACTTTCCATCATGATATTCGGCGCCGCCGGCACTGAAGCGAGCTTCAGGCTCCGGCGCAGGCGTTTGTTCGTATCGTGATGGAAAGATATACAGCGCCAGGGCTCCGCATTATCGACGGCGCGCCGATCCTGCTGTGGGATGCGTCCTACAAGGCCCCGGAGGGGCGTCGGCCGCACTGTTTGCGGCGGTTGTCATTCCAGACGGTGTCGGGTTTTGACTCGCTCGGCGCCTTCGTCCGGCGCTTCAGGTCTTTGCCGGGCCGCCGCTCGCCATCGTCCCCACCACCATCAGGCAGATGGCCGCAAGGAAGACACCCACCAGCAGGATCTGCAAGCGTCCCACCGGACGGCCCTTGAGGAAGGCGTTGCTGATAAAGGGCGGGGACACCAGGCCCACCACGGTGACGATCAGGATGGTCAGGGCGAGTACGGAAAGCAGGGTTTGCATGCGAAGTATCGATCCGGAGGCTTGCGGCAAAAAGGGATAAGTCAGTGCTCGCGCTCAGTTTGCGCCGCCGCGCACAAGGCAGCCTTCGAGCACGGGCGAGCCATCCACCTGGCCGGCGCCGGTGCACTCCACGGCCACTTTCTGTCCGCGCCGCACCATGGTGCCGCGCGCTTCCACCTCGCAGGTGCGCCCGGCGGGGCCGCAGATCTGTATCGGCAAGAGCTTGGCGCGTACCACAAGGGCGGGGCTGTTGGAGCGGATATCGAGGAATACCGAGTCGTTCGCCTCGCGCCGCACGCCGCTGGCCACGCCTTCCACGATGAAATACTTGCCGCGGTAGCGGTCGTCGGCCGCGCCAGCGTCTTCCTGGTAGTCATCGACCAGCGTGTCCGCCTGGTATTGCGGCAGGATGTCGGTGGTGCGCTTCGGGTCGATGCTGATCGGGTCCAGCGTACCGTTCTTGGGCACGCCGCGCGCGCCGCTGTTGGGTTCGGACGCGGGGGAGGCCTGGGCCACCGGCTCTGCGGCCGGCTCCACCTGTTGTTCTTCATGATTGCCGGTGAGCCACAACATGGCAAGCACGGCCAACGCAACAATGGCGATAAGGATTTGCTGGGTACGGTTCAAAACGGGGTTTCCTGCGATAAAAATAGGCCGTCGCGCTGCCAGGCGCATGTTTGTGCATCGACATTCCGGCGCTGCGCGGCCACTTGGCCGGGGTACCCGCCAACCCGCCTGTGGCAACGCTTTGCGCCGTCAATCCAGGCGTCGCGGCGGGGGCGCCGGAAAAGTTGCCCACAGCTTTGCCCACAGGGTTGTTCGGTCTTCTCCACAGACTTGTCCACAGCCTGAGGGGGGGCCGCGCCGGGTTGCCGGAGGGCATGCGCTTCCAACCCGCGATGTGACTCAATAATGGCTTCCGCGGGACTCGCGGGTTTGGCGTAAGGGATCAGTGCAAGTGGCGCAGCCCGGCTTCGCCGTCGTCCTCGTCTTCCCAGTCCTCATGCTCGACCGGGACGTCGGGTGCCATGTCGAACACCATCGAGTGGTGCTGCACGGTAAACCAGTCGCGAAACTGCTGCAGCGTCAGCGTTTCGGGCCACAGGCTTTCGTCGAACCACTCGCCCAGCATGAATTCGAAGAAGGCGCGCCAGCGCTGTTCCACCCACAACAGCGCTTCCGGTGAAGTCGCGACATCATCCGGGACCAGGAACACACTCTGGTCCTCGCGCACATGCTCAAGGGTGAGGGTGGCCACCGGATCGGTATCCACGGCCATGATCCACTCGAAGAAGGGCTGCTGCGGCACCAGGATGACGAGCGAGCGATTGAGGGTAAAGCGCGGATGATCGGACATGGCAGGGGCTCGTTCGCTGAAACGGCCCATTGTAGCGGTTGGCCGCGCCGGCATGCGATTCATTGGAGGGGCAATCGGCCCAGCCCGCTCCGGCCCCGGGCGAGCGCGCCGGCTGGCGCCGCCGGCCTGCCAGTTGCGTGCTAACGTGAAGACATGACAGGCACGCGGTGGCCGGTTCGATTGCCTGCGCCGTTGCCTGATTTGCCTGATACACGAAGAGGCCAACATGGGATTCAAGGTCGGGTTCACGCTCGCCGTGGAGGCGCTGTTCTTTGCGGTCTTGTTGTTTGGCGCGGCGGGAACGCTGGCCTGGCCCGCCGGCTGGGTGTATCTCATCCTGTTCTTTGGTGGCGGCGCCTGGGCAACGCAGCGTCTGGCGCGGTACGATCCCGCGCTGCTCGCCGAGCGCATGAAAATGCCTTTTCAACCAGGTCAGCCGCTATGGGACAAGCTGCTGCTGCCGGTGGTGGGCGTTGCCTGGTGTGCCTGGCTGGTACTGATGGGCCTGGACGCGGTGCGCTACCGCTGGTCCGCGATGCCGCTCTGGCTGCAGTGCGCGGGCGCCGTGCTGCTGGTGCTGTCGTTTCCCGCGATCGACCGCGTGTTTCACGCAAACACCTTCCTCGCCGCCGTCGTCCGGATCCAGTCCGAGCGCGGGCATCGCGTGGTTTCAACCGGCCCCTACGCCGTGGTTCGCCATCCGCTCTATGCCGTCATGCTGGTTTTCCTGCCGGCCAACGCCTTGCTGCTTGGCTCCTGGTATGGCATGGCGGGATCGCTGGTGCTCGTCGGCGGCATCGTCTTTCGCACGGCAATGGAAGACCGCGAACTACTGCGCGGCCTTGCCGGCTACGCAGCGTACGCGGCCAGGGTGCGGTACCGGCTGATCCCGTTCGTCTGGTGAGCGGCCGGCGCCCGCCGCCGTTCGGCGAGATCCGGGGATCGGTGAATCAGTGAATCTGCATCCCCCGCATGGCATGGATGCGGTCGTGATGCCACTGGATACCCTCGTACTGGCGTTGCACCACCGCACGGATCTCGGGCGGCATGTCCTTCATCAGCGCCGACTGGTATTCCCGCTTGGCGGCTTCCTCGTCGCGTTCGCATAGCTGCAGCACCGCATCGTCGTTGTGCGGCGCGATGACATGCAGCACCTCCATCCAGCCGCGATGCAGCGTGCCCCCCATGCTGCCGCGATCACGCGGCTCGGCGCCCAGCGCGGTCACCAGCGCCTGCAACTCCATCACCGAGGCGCGGCAGGATTCCGCCGTGCCGGTCAGGATGGCGCGTATCTCGGGGTTATGCACTTCGCGGGCCCCGGTCGTGCAGCTGAGCTCGCCGTCCTTGCCGACCTCGATCAGGTGGTTCAGGGTGGAGACGAGAGGTACTTGCGCGTTGTTCATGACATTCTCCTTGCCTGGGTCCGGGCCGATCATGAAGCCGTGCGCACATCTGCACCTGCGCGGGACGCATCGCCCCGGCGCCTGTCCAGAAGCCAGGCCCCCGATTCCTGCCTTTGCCGCGCGGCATGCTTGCCATGGCTTGCGGGCCGGCTGCCGTGCTGGCCGGCCCGCAGCCGCGGGTAGCGCGGACAGCGCCACCGACATGTTTAGTATAGAAGTTGGGGAGTGCAGGACAACGGCGCTTCGCGCACCGTACAGGACGTGCAAAAACGCAACGCGAAATGTGCCAGACTATGCCCTTGTTCAAGCGGAGGGTTCCGAGTCGCCTGGCTTCGTTTTAGTGTGCGATCTTGTGCGTCAGCAAAAAAAGCGTGACTTGCGCCAATCGGGGTCTCTCCTATGCTTGCCAAGCCCCGGAACAGGTGATTAACGATTGCTATTTCGTGCATGTGGCGAGGACGCGATGAACGCATTTGATAGCAGTATCATTCACTTCCTGCATCAGTTCGCTTTCCGATCGGTTTTTATCGACCGCGCGGCGTTGGCCATGACCCAGTTCTATATGCTCCGCGGCTTGCCGATGATCGCGCTGCTGTGGTGGGTCTGGTTCCGCGATGGCCCGGACAAGCTGCGCGACCAGGAAATCGTTGTGACCACGATTGTCGCCGGTCTTTGCGTGCTGGTCCTGGGCCGGTTCCTGGCGCACTGGGTGCCTTTCCGCATCCGTCCCTTTGCGAACCCTGAACTGGGGTTGCGCTTTCTCGTGTCCTCGGAAGACCGGATCCGAACCTGGAGCGCCTTCCCGAGCGATCATGCGATGCTGTGGTGCGCCGTGGCGACCGGCGTGCTGGTCGCGTCCTGGCGCATCGGCATCTTTGCGCTGGCGTATGCCATCCTGTTTATCTGCATGTCACGTGTCTATGTCGGGCTGCATCATCCGACGGACGTGCTGGGCGGGGCAGCGCTGGGCGTGGCAATGTGCCTGTTGCTGAATCTTACGCGGTGCCGCCACTTTATAGCGGCCCCGGTCCTGCAGTTTTCCCGCCGCCACCAAAGTTCCTTCCATGTGGGCATGTTCCTGCTGAGCTTTGGACTGGTGACCCATTTTGACGAGTTGCTCATGCTGGGCTCCTCGTTGCTGAAATTCATCTGACTGAAGTACACCTGACCCAGCGACGCCATGCGGCGGGAGGAAAGCCAACGCTGCGTTGCGCGGCTATCCGCTTCCTTCCCGCCGCGGGCAGTGACGTCAGAATGTGTTCAACACCTGTTTCACCGCGGCCGCGACCTTGCCTGCCAGGTAGACATGGCCAGCGGCCGAGGGATGGGCGCCATCGTCGGAGACGTACACGTCGCCATTTCCGTCGCCCTTCGGATGGGCAACATTGCCTGTCCCGGTTTGCCACTGTTCCGCCACGTTATCGATGAAATAGAAGTTGGCGCGCGTGCCGACCGCCGCCTTGATGGCATCCCGCTGCTCAGTGCGGGGAAAGCCCGGCGACCAAGGGCCGATGACAAAGACGATGGTGTTCGGCAGGTTCTTTGCTACAGCGTCGAACACGGCGGTGGCTTCCGCTTGCAGCTCTGCCTTGGAAGAACCCGTGTCATTGATGCCGCCGGCGACGACGAGAACATGCGGATTGAAAGGAAAGACGTCGGTTGCCAACCGGTCGCGGAACTTGAGTTTGGGGGAAGGCGCGGCCAGATAGCCTGTGGCCCCGACCCCGGACTGATACATGTCCTTCCACCCAGCCAGGTATCCGAGCTGGGCCGCGTAGTTGTCAAAGCTATACCCGACTGCGGCCATGCCTTCCGTAAATGAGTCGCCGAGCACCACGGCCCGCACCCTGGGTTCCGCGGGCGGCGCGGAAATGGCGTCGCCAGGTGCAAGGCGCACGCCCCCGAAGCGCATGTTCGGCGTCTCGATGCGGATCCGCCTTGACTTCCTGCTGCCCTGGAAATCGACCCGGGTCAGGTACAGGTTTCCATCGTCCGGATAGGCGACTGGCGTGGTGGAGGCGTACTCCCCGTCTACCAGGAACCGATGGGCGGAGGCATCGACATTACCCTTCACCAGAATCTCGAACGTCGGCGCATCGGTGACGAATTCGATGTAATAGACGTTGGAATCCAGTCCCAGCCCCCCGTAGTTCACCGCGGTATTCTTGACCAGATCCGCGTCCGGATAGAGGAGACCGGCTTGCACGACAGCGCCGATGTAGCGTAGCGCGGCAGTGTTACCGGGGAGTACCAGCGTGCTGCCGGCGATGTTCGACGGCATATTCGCCGTTCCCGGCGTAATGATCGGCGGCGAAGCCATTGTCTTCGGTGCCGCACCGCTTGCTGCGGCCGCCTTGAGCAGCGCCTTGGTGGTTTGTAGTTCCGTCTGCGGCGTCGACGGTGTAGTCACCGGCGTGGCTACGGGTGTCGGCGGGGTTGTGCTGCTTCCCCCTGTGCCTGAGCTATTGGTTGCAACCGCGGTGCCACTGTCACCGCCACCGCCACCGCCACCGCATCCGGAGACCAGTCCAACAATCAGAAACATTGAAAACGCAGCCAGCTTTGAGATCATCCCTTGCTCCCTGTTTCATCGCATGTCTCCCCGTTTTTTTGGATAGTTGCATGAGAAGAAGGGGCTGGTCTTTCCCCCAGAGAGCTTAGTGCCGGGCCATCTTCATCCGACAACAGGATGAGACTTTATGACGAGTGGTTGCGTGTAGACGGATATTGACAGATGTTGATGGACGTCCGGGGTGGACTGTTTGCCTGCGGCACACCGTTACTTGCCAATACAAAACCGCGTAAAAATCGTCCCCAGCAAGTCATCGCTGCTGAATTCGCCGGTGATGCTGTTCAGATGGTCCTGCGCCAGCCGAAGCTCTTCAGCAAACAGGTCCAGCGCCTGCGCCTCTTGCGCCGCGCGCTCCTCGGCCAGGTCTAAATGCGATTGCGCATTGCGCATTGCGCAGCGCGGTCAGGTGCCGCTCGCCCACTGTCGGCGTCAGGTCGATACAGACGATTCCATACATAAAAGCAGAAAATTCCCAACGTTAATGAGTGTGACTCTCATTTCTAATGGGGATGTTGGGCTATTCGACGATGAGCGCTCGCCCCAACAGGTCCGCCTCAATTATTCAATGCTACGGAGCACTGTTTAGTCTCGTTGACTATTTGGGAGATTTCCTTGGAAAAAATAAAGAAAGTAATCGGGTCCGTGATTTATTTCCTATTTGAGATTTGTGTGGGAATGATAGCCGGGTATCTTCCCGCGATCATAATAGGCCTTGCCTTGTATTTCCTTGGAATGGGAGCAAAGGATTGGATAGAGGGAATGTTATCGGGGGGGGCATGAGCCGGCGGTTTTGGAGAGATAGATTGAAGCGTTTCTTGGACATGTGGGAAACCCGAGGGCAGGAGCAAGAGAATGCCAATTTGAAAGGGAAGTTCTTAGCCGTATTGCCAATTTCAGCCAATACTCTGCCGAGTGATGATTTCTTTACCTCTACTCCCACTCGGCAGACTGTTAGAGCGCTCGACCAGTTGACCATCCAGATGCGTCCCTAAGTATCCCCGTTTGAAGAACTAGCGGCCCAGGTAGACTTCCGCAATCTGCATCCGTCCGTGGCCAAACTCAAGGTTGATTGTCCGCCGCGCTTGCGCAAATCGGATTGTGACTGGATGGTGGATTGCGTGGCGGAGGAGCTTTGCGATTCGGTGTTCGAGGAGGGCTTGGCTAAACATGATGAGACTCCATAGGGCGCTGGCGGGATCGCCAGATGGGCGTCATGTCATCCGAAGCAAGAGTGTGCGTCGCCTAACAAGCCGATTCACCGAGGTACCCGACTCAATCGAAAAATTCGGCGCGAAAAGGCTGTATTTCGGCGGTAGACTCAAGCGCATCTGGTACATATGCGTTGTTACGCTTGGCTCCGATTGCGCGTCGTACATCGGTCCATCGGAAAAATTATCCACAAGCACGCATCTTGGCCGAGTAGCTGTTCCGTAGTTGTCCACAGCGCGGCATTGGGACATGGCACTAAAACTATGTCCAAATTTATGTCCAAGCATCCAAGGCACCCTCAAAGAAGGCTTTAGAAGCATATCGGTAGATGGATTTTTCTTGCTTCTGTATTGGAACTCAAGTTACTTGCCAATACAAAACCGCGTAAAAATCGTCCCCAGCAAGTCATCGCTGCTGAACTCGCCGGTGATGCTGTTCAGATGGTCCTGCGCCAGCCGAAGCTCTTCAGCAAACAGGTCCAGCGCCTGCGCCTCTTGCGCCGCGCGCTCCTCGGCCAGGTCTAAATG
>NZ_JBFTLX010000189.1:0-14021 GCF_056396665.1 Cupriavidus sp. 05T313
ACCCTGGGCGCCGAGGCGGTCCAGTTCAGTGTCGAGCGCGCCGATGTCGGTCAGGGTGCGCGGCGTATAGCCGCGGATTTCCAGGCGCCGCAACGTCTGCTGCCGCTCCGCGCGCGACATGGCCGCCAGGAACAGCTTGCCGCTCGCCGTGCAGTGAAGGGGCACGCGGATGCCCGGCGAGAGTTGCAGGCGCAGGGGCTCATCCGTCTCCACCCGTTCCACATAGAGCACATGGTCGCCGTCCATCGTGGTCAGGTTGCAGGTCTCGCCAAGGCTGGCAACCAGCCGGCCAAGAATGGCGCGGCATTCGCGCAGCATTGGTGGCCCTTTTAGTGTCTGCATCGCAATCGCGGCTGCCCTGGGGCCGGGCATGAAGCCGCGCTCCGCGGGCATCTGCACGACAAAGCCGGCGCTTTCCATGGCGCGCAGCAGGCGCATCAGCGTGGTCTTGGGCATGCGCTGGCGCTGCGCCAGTTGCGCCAGGGTCTGCGGATGCTGGGCGCGCGCGAGGCATTCCAGCACCGTCAGCGCCCGCAGGGTGCGGTCCTCGTCGTCGGCGGCTGGCTTCGTGCTCTCTGCTGCGCTGCGATTCTGAAACGGAAATTGCACATTCTGTTTCATATTCTGTGTCTCCTCACAATTTGCCTTCTTATTCTGGGTTCTCGTTCATAAGATCGGAACAATTCGTTTCAGTATAAGTGGCGCCGCCAACGGCAGCAAAGGGCATGACTGGCCCTGGCGGCAGATAACAAGGAGACAGCGACGATGTCGCAAACCGTTGATTACATCGTGGTAGGAGCCGGTTCGGCCGGTTGCGTACTGGCCAATCGCCTGAGCGAAAACGGCCGGCATGCGGTCTGCCTGCTGGAGGCCGGTCCTCCCGACCGCTATCCGTGGATTCACATCCCCATCGGCTACGGCAAGACCATGTTCCACAAGACGGTCAACTGGGGCTTCTATACCGACCCTGATCCCAATATGCTCGACCGCCGCATCTACTGGCCACGCGGGCGCACCCTGGGCGGATGCAGCGCCAYCAATGGCCTGATCTACGTGCGCGGCCAGCGGCAGGACTACGATCACTGGGCCGCGCTGGGCAATCCCGGGTGGGGCTGGGATGAATGCCTGCCGTACTTCCGCAAGCTGGAGAACAACGACCTCGGCGARGGGCCCACCCACGGCACGGCCGGGCCGCTCAATGCCACTTCCATCGACAGCCGCCATCCGCTGGTGGATGCCTTCATCGAGGCAGGCCAGCGGCTGGGCGTGCCTTACCGCGAGGACTTCAACACCGGCGAGCAGGAAGGCGCCGGCTACTATCAGCTGACCACGCGCAAGGGCTGGCGCTGTTCCACGGCGGTCGCCTACCTGCGCCCGGCGCGGGGGCGGCCGAACCTGCGCATCGAGACCGACGCGCATGCCACCGCGATCCTGTTCGAGGGGCGGCGCGCCATCGGCGTGCGCTACATGCAAGGCGGCAGGTCATGCACCGTGCTGGCGCGGCGCGAGGTGCTGCTCTGCGCCGGCGCGCTGCAATCGCCGCAGTTGCTGCAACTGTCGGGCATCGGCCCCGCGCCGCTGCTGCAATCGCTGGGGGTGCAGGTGGTGCACGCCTTGCCTGGTGTCGGGGAAAACCTGCAGGACCACCTCCAGGTCCGGCTTATCTACGAAGTCTCCAAGCCGATCACCACCAACGACCAGTTGCGCACCTTGTCCGGCAAGGCGCGCATGGGGCTGGAATGGCTGCTGTTCCGCAAGGGGCCGCTGGCGATCGGCATCAACCAGGGCGCCATGTTCTGCCGTGCCCTGCCGGACGAAAGCGCTACGCCGGACACGCAGTTCCATTTCTCCACGTTGTCCGCGGATATGGCGGGCGGCAATGTCCACCCGTTCTCCGGCTGCACGTATTCGGTTTGCCAGCTGCGGCCGGAATCGCGGGGATCGGTGCGCATCAAGTCGACCGATCCCTTCGAGCCGCCGTCCATGCAGCCGAACTATCTCTCGACCGAACTGGACCAGCGCAGCGCGGTGGCGGCGGTGAAGTTCGCGCGCAGCGTGGCCCAGGCCGAACCCATGCGCGGGCTGATGAAGCGCGAGTTCCGGCCCGGCGATGCGGTGCGCTCGGACGACGAGATCCTGCATTTTTGCCGCCAGTACGGCGCCACCATCTTCCATCCGTCCGGCACGGCCCGCATGGGGCCCGCCCGCGACGCGCTGGCGGTGGTCGATGCCCGCCTGCGCGTGCATGGCGTGGCGGGCCTGCGCGTGGTGGATTGCTCGATCATGCCGGCGCTGGTGTCGGGTAACACCAATGTCCCGGTGGTGATGGTGGCCGAACGCGCCGCCGATTTCATCCTGGAAGACGCGCGGCGGGAGGTACCGGTCGGCGCGGCGGCATGATGCCCCGGTAAAGGAGGAAGGTCCCGCTGTTTTTCTGCAAGCCCCGGCGCTCAACAATCACATCATTCCAGCGGGCGCCGCTTACCTGTGTGAGGAGACAAAGATGGCAAGCCCCAATGAAAAGGCGATTCGCAAGGTCGTGATGGCGTCGGTGATCGGCGCCACCATCGAGTGGTATGACTTTTTCCTCTACGGCGTGGTCGCCGGCATTGTGTTCAACAAGCTGTACTTCCCGGCCGGCGATCCGCTGGTGGCAACCATGCTGGCGTACACAACCTTTGCGGTCGGGTTCCTGACGCGGCCGCTTGGCGGCGTGATCTTCGGCCACTTCGGCGACCGCATCGGCCGCAAGAGCATGCTGGTGATGACGCTGATGATCATGGGCGTGTCCACATTCCTGATCGGGCTTGTGCCGACCTACGACAGCATCGGTTTGTGGGCACCCGTGCTGCTGTTGCTGCTGCGCGTCTTCCAGGGGATCGGGCTGGGCGGGGAATGGGGCGGGGCGGTGCTGATGGCCTATGAATACGCGCCGGCGCACCGCAAGGGCTTCTACGCCTCCCTGCCGCAGATCGGCCTGGCGATCGGCTTGTGCCTGGCATCGGGCGTGGTCGCCTTGCTCTCGCTGCTGCTGACGGACGCCCAGTTCCTCGCCTGGGGCTGGCGTGTTGCCTTTATCGTGTCGGCGGCGATGGTCTTCGTCGGCATGTATATCCGCCTGAACGTCAAGGAAACGCCGGAGTTCGCCGCGGTCAAGCGACAGAACGCCGAGACGCAGATTCCTTTCGTCGACATGATGCGGCGTTATCCGGGCAATATCCTCAAGGGCATGGGCGCACGGTATATCGACGGCGTGTTCTTCAATATCTTCGGCGTATTCTCGATCACCTACCTGACCCAGACCATCCACATCTCGCGTACCCAGGCCCTGGTCGGCGTGATGGCGTCCGCGGTGGTGATGTGTTTCTTCATCCCGTTCTTCGGCGGCCTGTCGGATCGCATCGGGCGCACGCGTGTCTACTTCTGGGGCTCGCTGATCACCGCTTTCTCCTCGTTCCCGGCCTTCTGGCTGATGCTCAACGGCGGGCAGAACGTGATGCTGCTCTGGCTGGCCATCGTGGTGCCCTTCGGTATCTTCTACGCGGCCGTGTACGGGCCGGAGGCCGCACTGTTCTGCGAGCTGTTCGACGCCAGGGTGCGCTATACCGGCATCTCCTTCGTGTACCAGTTCTCGGGCATCTTTGCCTCCGGCATCACGCCCATCGTTGCCACCGCCTTGCTCAAGAGCGGCGGCGGAGCGCCGTGGCAGATCTGCGCCTATGCGGTCTTCGCCGGTGTGGTGTCGGCCCTGTGCGCCGCGTTGATCGGGAGGCAGATGCGCCGGGTGTCCGCRATCAGCGCGCCAACTGCAGCGTGACGATGCCCGCCACCACCAGCGCCGTCGCTACCAGGCGGCGCTTGTCGAACGGCTCGCGTAGCAGGAAATGCCCGAGCAGCGCTGCAAAGATCACGCTGGATTCGCGCAGCGCCGCCAGCTTGGTCACTGGCGCCATCGTCATGGCCCAGAGCATCAGCGCGTAGGAACCCACGCGGTTGATGCCGCCGATCCAGGCGCGTTTCCACTCCTGGCGGAACAGGGTCAGCAGCGTTCGCCCGCGCTGGCTGAAGGCAAAGCCGGGCATGAAGATATGCGACAGCAACTGCAGCCAGGCGATATAGGAGAAGACGTCTCCATATCGCTTGACCGCGGTACCGTCGATCACGGTGCCGCCGGCCAGGCAGGCGCCCGCCAGCAGGGCGAAGGCCATCAGGTCGGGGGACTGGCTGCGCCAGCGTACCAGGCTGACCAGGCCGATGCAGATCAGGGCGATGCCGGCATAGCCGCCGGGGCCGAGCCGCTCGGCGCCGGTCAGCAGGAGGATCATGGCGACCATCAACGGGGCGGAGCCGCGCATCAGGGGGTAGGCCTGGCTGAAGTCGCCGCGGTTATAGGCGGCTACCAGCGATAGTTTGTAGCCGACTTCTAGTGTGACGGTGGCGAGGAGGAAGGGCCAAACCTGGGGGGCGGGTAGCGGTACCAGGAATACCATTGGCAATGCCACGAGGAAGCAGAAGCTGTCGATCAGCGCCATCGACGATAGGCGGTCGCCGCCGATCTTGACGATGGCGTTCCAGGAGGCGTGCATGATCGCGGAGAGCATGACGGCTAGGAAGGGGGTGGCGGGGGAGTCGGGGGGGAGGGGCATTTGGGGGGGGGCTTGGGGGCTTGATGCAACCGCTTAACGTCAAAAGCCTAAAGTCAAAGGCAGTTTCACCACCCCTGTGGGGCGGCGACCTACTTTCTTGTCTTGCCAAGAAAGTAGGCAAAGAAGGCGCCCCATACGGCCTGGTACACCTTGACGGCTCGCTTCGCATCGCGCTGGGGTGTGGCCCGCCCTTGAAGGCGCAGCACACGGCTACACCGAATCGTTGTTCTGGTGGCACCGCTGTTGTTTGATGTCCCTGGACATCAAGCGTTGGGGCTTTCGTCCGGTACCCGCTTCTGCCGGCGAGCCGCCGTTTGCCATCCACTGGTTCACTCCCCTCTCCCGCTTGCGGGAGAGGGGGCGGGCGTTTGCCCGGACGACGGCTCTGCAAATGCCTCAAGCCGCCCGCGCCAGCGGTGCCTTCATCTCGATGCCCATTTCGCGGAGCGTTTCGTCGATTGCGCTCACCACGTTGCGCATCTCGTTGGCGTCGATGGCGCCGATGCAGCCCACGCGGAATGTCTCGACCTGTGTCAGCTTGCCGGGGTAGAGGATGTAGCCGCGTTCGCGTACCTTGGCGTAGAAGGTCTTGAAGTCATAGCGCGCATCGGACGGTGCATGGAACGTTACGATGATTGGCGCTTGCACCGTGGGCGAGAGGAAGGGGCGGAAGCCCAGTTCCGCCATGCCGCTCACCAGCGTTTCATAGTTGGCTTGATAACGCGCACCGCGTACAGGCTGCCCGCCTTCTTCCAGGAACTGGTCGAGCGCGGCACGGAAGGCCGCTACCACGTGCGTGGGCGGCGTGAAGCGCCACTGGGTGGTCTTCTGCATATAGGTGTACTGGTCGTACAGGTCCAGCACCAGCGAATGGCTGTTGCCCTGGCTGGCTTCCAGCACGGTCTTCTTCACCAGCACGAAGCCCATGCCCGGTACGCCTTCGATGCACTTGCCCGTGGCCGCCACCAGCGCGTCGAACGGCATGGTGCGCGCGTCGATGTCCAGCGCGCCGAAGGAGCTCATGGCATCCACGATCAGGCCCTTGCCCAGGCGCGCGCATAGCGCGGCGATCTCGGGCAGGGGGTTGAGCACGCCGGCGCCGGTTTCGCAATGGACCTGCGCCACATGGGTGATCGACGGATCGCGGGCGAGCGCGGCTTCGATCAGCGCGGCGGTCGCCGGCTGGTCTTCGGGGATCGGCAGTTCCACGCTGGCGCGGCCCAGTACCTTGCAGATCTTGAGGATGCGCTGGCAATAGGCGCCGTTCTGCGGCACCAGCACCTTGCCGTCGCGCGGCACGACATTGGCGATGGCGGCTTCCACCGAGAAGGTGCCGCTGCCCTGCATGGGCACGCAGACGTGGCTGCCCTGTCCGTGCACGATGGCGATGAGGTCGTCGCACAGGCTGCGGGTGATGGCGTTGAAGCTGGTGTCCCAGGATCCCCAGTCGCGCAGCATGGCTTGCTTGGTGGCGAGCGAGGTGGTGAGGGGGCCGGGGGTTAGCAGGATGGGGTCGTTGCCGCGGATCATGGTTGTGCTCCAGGGATGGATTCAGGGATTGGGATCGTTGGAGTGATGGCTTCCGTGCCTCGTGGGCATGGAATGCCGTTGGGTTGCGTCAGTCGTTGCGGCCGGATTGCCGCCAGGCCTGCGTCTTCGCATCGAGCACGCGCTGCAGCAGGTAGTACAGCAGGCAGGCGAAGGCGGAGGTCAGCACCACCAGCGTGGCCATGGCGGCAGCGGGACCGATGTCGCCGCTTTCGTCGAGATTGACGATCTCCACTGAGGCTAGCTTGGTATCCGCGCCATACAGGAAGACAACCGCCGATACGGTGGTCATGGCGTTGATGAACAGGTAGCGCGAGATGTCCAGGATGGCGGGCAGGCAGGCCGGCACCGTGACCTTGAGGAAGGTGGTGTAGAAGGGCACCTTGAGCGAGGCGGAAACGGCTTCGAACTCGCTGTCGAGCTGCTTGAGCGCCGTTACCGCGGTCAGGTGGCAGGAGGCGTAGTAGTGCACGATGGTCACCAGCACCAGGATGCCCAGCGTCTGGTACATGACGTTGAGCGGGTTGGCCGCCGGCACGAAGAAGAAGATGTAGCCCAGTCCGAGCACCAGCCCCGGCACGCCCATCGGCAGCACCGCCATCAGCCGCACGAAGCCGCGCAGCCAGTCCAGCCCGCGTGTCTTCTCCAGCAGGTAGGCTGTGCTGAAGATGAAGACGGGTCCCGGCAGCGCGCAGGCGATCGCCAGGCGCAGGCTGTTGAAGTACGAGTCCACCACGCCGCCTTCCACCAGGCCAACCCGGTAGTGATCGAGCGAGAGCGAGAAGTCATAGGGCCACAGCTTGACGAACGATGCATAGATCGCCATGCCCATCACCGCCACCATCAGCGCTGCCATGACCCAGCAGAATGCGGCCATGGAGAGATCGAAGCGCCGGCTGCGGCGCGGCACGTACGGCACGGAGCGGGCGGTCATCAGCGCCATCTGGCGGCGCTGCGCGCGCGCGTCGATGTAATAGGTGACGGCCACTGGCACCAGCAGCATCAGCGATACCACCGCCCCCTGCGAGAAATCCTGCATGCCGATCACCAGCTTGTAGATATCGGTGGCCAGCATATGGAAGTTGCCGCCGATCACCTTGGGAATGCCGAAGTCGGAGATCGCATAGGTGAACACCACCATGGCCGCGCTGACCAGCCCGTAGCGCGCGCCGGGCACCGTGATGGTGAGGAATTTCCGCAACGTGGAGGTGCCGAGCGCGTCGGCCRCTTCGTACAGGCGCGCGTCCGTCAGCGACAGCGCGGTGATCAGGATCATCAGCGCATGCGGGAAGGTGGCGAACACCATCGACGCGACGATGCCCAGCGGGCCGTAGATCTGCGTCTCGCCCATGTACGGCTTGAGCAGGCCCTGGTTGCCGAACCAGAAGATAAAGGAGATCGCCGCCAGCAACGAGGGCGCCAGCAGGGGGATCATCGCCAGGTTGCGCAGCATGCCCTTGCAGGCGATGCGGCTGCGCGTGAGCGCGTAGGCGAAGGCGAAGGCCAGCGGCACGGTCAGCGCGGTGGCCAGCGCCGATACCCACACGCTGTTCCACACCGAGCGCAGCAGCGCGGGAGACTCCAGGTAGGCGCGGAAGTGCGCGAGGCCGGCGAGGCTGCCGGCGCGGTTCTGCACGCTCTTGGCCAGGATCATCACGATGGGCGCCAGCACGAAGCACAGCAGGGCCAGCGCGGCCACACCCAGCAGGGCGAGCGCCAGGCGGTCGGTCCAGTGCGCGCGCACGCGGGTGGCGGCGGGGGTGGCTTCAGCCACCGGGGCGGTGGATAGGCTGAGGCTCATGCTTGGCGGAAGATGCGGATGCGGTCGGCGGGAATGGCCAGGCGCAGCAAATCGCCGGCGCTGGGGCGCAAGTCGTGCAGGTCGTTCAGCGAAAGATCCGCGTAGAGCGTGGCGCAGTGGCCGCCCGTGTCCGGCAACCTGAGCGTGAGGCGGGAAAACGCGCCCAGGAACTCGATCTTGTCGACGGTAGCGTCCAGCACGTTGCCGCCGTGCTGCTCGATGCCGCGCACGCAGACATCCTCTGGCCGGAAGAACACCTGCACGGATTCATCCGTGCAACAGCCGGGCGGCGTCGCGCAGCGCATGCGCGTGCCGCCAAAGTGCAGTTCGCCGTCGCCGCCCACGCGCGCCGCCAGCATATTGGTGCGGCCGACAAAATCGGCTGCGAACGGCGTGGAAGGGCGCTGGTAGATCTGCGCGGGCGTGCCGATCTGCTCGATGGCGCCCTGGTTCATCACCACGATGCGGTCGGCCATCGACAGTGCTTCTTCCTGGTCGTGCGTGACCAGGATGGTGGTGATGTTCAGCCGCTGCTGCAGCGCGCGGATCTCTCCGCGCAGCCGCCCGCGCACGCGTGCGTCCAGCGCGGAGAGCGGCTCGTCCAGCAGCAGCAGGCCGGGCGAGGTAGCCAGCGCGCGGGCGATGGCCACGCGCTGCTGCTGCCCGCCGGAAAGCTGGGCCGGGTACTGCCCGCCGCGCTCGGGCAGGCCGACCATGGTCAGCAGTTCCGCCACGCGCTCCTGCCGCTGCGCGCGCGGCATGCGGCGGTTGACCAGGCCATAGGCCACGTTGTCCGCCACGGTGAGATTGGGGAACAGCGCGTAGGACTGGAACACGATGCCGTAGTCGCGTTCCATTGGCGGCAGGGTGGAGATGTCGCGGCCGGCCTGGATGATGGTGCCGGCGCTTTGCGATTCCAGTCCGGCGATGATGCGCAGCAAGGTGGTCTTGCCGCAGCCGGAGGGCCCGAGGAAACACAGCAGTTCGCCCTGGCGTACCTCCAGGTCGATATGTTGCAGGGCGGTAAAGCCGCCGAAGCGCTTCTGGATGCCTTGCAGGCTGAGGTAGCTATCGAGCCTGGCGGTCATGTTTTGCATGGTGTGTCGCCTCTTGTGGGGGTGAGGGCTGGCTTGGCTCGCTGCCGCGCACGGGCATGGCGTCGTGCCCGTGCGCGCTGGCGGCCATATTGTTTGCCTTATTGTTTGCCTTATTGCTTTTCCGACTTGCCGCTATAGCGCTTCTGCCATTCGTTGAGCACGCGCTCGCGGTTCTTGGCGATATAGCTGAAGTCGTTCTTGACCAGCATCTTTTCGTAGTTCACAGGGATGCTCTCCACCTTCTTGGCGATGCCGGGATAGGCCACGATGGCCCAGTCGCGGGCGAACAGTTCATTGGCTTCCTTGCTGGCCAGCCAGTCCAGGTAACGCTGCGCGGCCTCCAGCTTCTTGGTGCCCTTGACGATGCCGGCGGCCTCGATGTCGTAACCCAGCCCCTCGGTCGGGAAGATCATGTCGATGGGCGCGCCCGAGGCCTTGGTCTTGTGCGCGCGCAGCTCGAACGAGATGCCGATCGGGAACTCGCCGGCGCCGGCCTGCTTGCACGGCTTGGAGCCGGAGTGCGTGTACTGGGCGATGTTTTCGTGTAACGCGTCCATGTACTTCCAGCCTTCCTGCTCGCCGAACAGTTGCAGCCACGCGGTCACGTCGAGAAAACCGGTGCCGGACGACGCCGGGTTGGGCATCACGATCATGCCCTTGTAGACAGGCTTGGTCAGGTCGCGCCAGGTTTCCGGCTTGGGCAGGTTGCGCTTCTTGGCCTCCACGGTGTTGAAGCAGATGGTGGCGCCCCATACGTCCAGTCCGACCCAGTTAGGTGGCGTGGCCTTGTCGCTGTAGTCGCGGGTGAGACGGTCGAAGCCCTTTGGCGAGTAAGGCGTCAGCATGTTTTCCTGTTTAAGCAGTTCCAGGCTGGATGCGGCCAGCCCGGCGATCACGTCGGCCTGCGGATTGGCTTTTTCCGCGAGCGCCTTGGCGGTGATCACGCCGGTGGAATCCCGCACGTACTTCAGTTCGATGTCCGGGGCGACCTCGGCGAAGCCCTCGGCGTAGGGCTTCAGCGTCTCGATCTCCCACGCCGTATAGACGGTGAGGGTGGTCTTCTGCGCCATCGCGGTACTGGCGCAACACAGGGCGAGGGCGCCGGCGGCCAGGTGCGGAACGAACTTGAACGTCGCTTTCATGTGGGGCTCCTTGTGGCATTTTAGGTTGTATTGTGTGTCAATTTGGTGAATTTGTTGCAGCGCTTTGGGGCATGTTGCACCACCATCGCATCACCACATATCACCGTTAAACCCTTGTTTTACAACGCTTGCAAGACGTGTGCCCGGACTTTCACGGGATGCTGGGCGGCGTTTCGTGCTCTTCATCGGTACCTGGTTTGTTGACAATATACAAACTGCTTGCTTTAATGACAACCAGGAATTTCGATGGTCCCGAATCAGGAGTCTTCATGTCACGGCCAGCCGCTCAGTCGAGCGATATTGCGATCCTGCAGAGCCAGTCGCTGACCACCCTGGTGCAGCGCGAGCTTGAAATGCGCATCGTGTCCGGCGGTCTGCTACCCGGCGCCAGGCTCAATGAAATCGAACTCGCGGGCGAGTTCAATGTGTCGCGCGGCCCGCTGCGCGAAGCCTTCCGGGCGCTGGAGCAGGCCGGCCTGCTGCGCACCGAGAAAAACCGCGGCGTGTTCGTGCGCGCCATCTCCCTGGAAGAAGCCGACGAAATCTATGCGCTGCGCGCGGTGCTGGACGAATACGTGGGCCGCCTGCTCGCCGCCAACATCACGGCCGAAGGCGTGCGCGAGCTGCGCGCGCTGATCGAGGCCATGGGCGCGGCCAGCACCGCGCGCGATCTCGACGAATACACCCGCCTCAACCTCGCCCTGYACGACCGCATGGTGGAGCTCGCCGGCAACCGCAAGCTGGTGGATACCTATCGGCGCCTGGTCAAGGAACTCACCCTGTACCGGCGCGAGGCGCTGTCCGCCGACAGCAACGCCATTCCCACCTCGACCCGCGAGCACCGCGAGATCGTGTCCGCCATTGCCGGGCGCGACGTGGAGCTGGCCGGCAGGCTGATGCGCGAGCACGTGGAACGTGGCCGCGCCCGCATGCATGCCGCCGTCGATGGCGGCGCCGCTACCCATACGCCCTGAAGCTTTTCCTCTCCCGCACAGGAACCCCCGATATGTCGAACCCGAATCTTTCCAGCGTCGCCGCACCGAGCATCACTGTCAATCAGCGCACCTACCAATGGATGAAACAGCCCGTGGTGGTGGTCTGCGTGGACGGTTGTGAGTTCGATTACCTGGAAGCGGCCGCCGCCAGCGGCAGCGCGCCCTACCTGAAACGCCTGCTGGCCGAAGGCGCCAGCTTCCGCGGGGCGTGCGTGGTGCCCACCTTCACCAACCCCAACAATCTCTCCATCGTGTGCGGGGCGCCGCCGGCGGTGCACGGCATCTGTGGCAACTACTTCTTCGACCGCAGCGCCAACGGCGGGCGCGGCGAGGAAGTCATGATGAACGACCCCAAGTACCTGCGCGCCGGTACCATCCTGGCCGCCTTTGCCGACGCCGGCGCCAGCGTGGCGGTGGTGACCGCCAAGGACAAGCTGCGCCGCCTGCTCGGCTACGGCATGCGCGGCATCTGCTTTTCCTCGGAGAAGGCCGACCAGGCCACGGTGGAGGAGAACGGTATCGACAACGTGCTGGAACTGGTCGGCATGCCGGTGCCGGACGTGTACAGCGCGGCGTTGTCCGAGTTTGTCTTTGCGGCAGGCGTGCGGCTGATGGAAACGCGGCGGCCGGACCTGATGTACCTGTCCACCACCGACTACATCCAGCACAAGTTCGCCCCTGGCTCGGACGGCGCCAACGCCTTCTACGCCATGATGGACAAATACCTGGCGCAGCTCGACGYGCTCGGCTGCGTGGTGGCGCTGACCGCCGACCACGGCATGAACGCAAAGCACGACGACGCCACCAAGGCCCCCAACGTGATCTACCTGCAGGACCAGCTCGATGCGTGGCTGGGCCGCGGCGTGGAGGCGGGCGGCGCGCGCGTGATCCTGCCGATCACCGATCCCTACGTGGTGCACCACGGCGCGCTGGGCTCGTATGCCACTGTCTATCTGCCGGAGGATGCCGACCGCGCCGCGCTCAAGGAACGGCTGGCGGCGCTGCCGGGCATCGAAAGCGTGCTCGATAACGCCGAGGCCTGCGCGCGCTTCGAACTGCCGCCGGACCGGGTGGGCGATCTCGTGATCGTCAGCGGCAAGCATGTGGTACTGGGCACCAGCCAGAGCCGGCACGACCTGTCCGGCCTGGACGCGCCGCTGCGCTCGCATGGCGGCGTGTCGGAGCAGACCGTGCCGCTGGTGTTCAACCGCGCCACGGCGGGCATTCCCGGCAAGGCGCAGCTACGCAACTTCGACATCTTCGATGTCGCGCTCAATCACCTGCACTGAGCGCAGCCCCAATCCGCCCGAATCCTTGACGCGAGAACCGACATGAATGCCCCCCAGTTTTCCGCCGGCCAGGTCAGCCCGCATTTCCGCGCCGAAGCGCTGCGCATCGACGGCAAGAAGATGACGCGCGAGCGCGTGATCGAAGTCTGCAGCCCCTACGATGGCTCGCTGGTCGGCACCGTGCCGATGGCCAGCGTGGAAGACGTGCGGCATGCCTTTGCCGTGGCGCGCGCGTACCGCTCCACGCTGACCCGCTTCGAACGCGCCGCCATCCTCAACCGCGCCGCCGCGCTGCTGCGCGAGCGGGTGGAGGAAGCGTCGGACCTGATCACGCTCGAATCCGGGTTGTGCAAGAAGGACTCGCTCTACGAGATCGGCCGGGTGGCCGACGTGCTTGGCTTTGCCGCCAACGAAACCCTGCGCGACGACGGCCAGCTGTTCTCCTGCGACCTGACCCCGCACGGCAAGAAGCGCCGCGTGATGACCCAGCGCTCGCCGTTCCTCGGCGTGATCTGCGCCATCACGCCGTTCAACCATCCGATGAACCAGGTCGCGCACAAGGTGGCGCCGTCCATCGCCACCAACAACCGCATGGTGCTCAAGCCGTCGGAAAAGGTGCCGCTGTCGGCCTACTACCTGGCCGACATACTGTATGAAGCCGGCCTGCCGCCGCAGATGCTGCAGGTGGTGACGGGCGACCCGCGCGAAATCGCCGACGAGCTGATCACCCATCCCTCGGTGGACCTGGTCACCTTCACCGGAGGCGTCGGCATCGGAAAGTACATCGCCAACAAGGCTGGCTACAAGCGCGTGGTGCTGGAACTGGGCGGGAACGATCCGCTGATCGTGATGGACGACGCCGACCTGGAACGCGCCGCGGACCTGGCGGTGCAGGGCTCGTACAAGAATTCCGGGCAGCGGTGCACTGCGGTCAAGCGCATGCTGGTGCACCAGGCTGTGGCCGACCGCTTCACCGAGATGGTGGTGGAAAAGACCCGTGCCTGGAAATATGGGGACCCGATGGATCGTACCGTGGACATGGGCACCGTGATCGACGCCGAGGCTGCCGCGCTGTTCGAGTCCCGCGTGAAGGAGGCGGTGGCGCAGGGGGCGCGGCTGGTGCTGGGCAATCTTCGCGACGGCGCGCGCTATTCGCCTACGGTGATCGATCGTGTCGATCCGGCCATGACGGTGGTGCGCGAGGAAACCTTTGGGCCGGTCTCGCCCATTATTACCTTCCGGGATATCGATGACGCCATCCGTATTTCCAACGGCACCGCGTTTGGTTTGTCCTCGGGGGTATGCACCAACCGGATGGACGACTTTGCCCGCTTTGCGGATGAGTTGCAGGTGGGTACGGTCAACCTGTGGGAAGTGCCTGGTTATCGTATCGAACTTACGCCGTTTGGGGGGATCAAGGATTCGGGGCTTGGCTATAAGGAGGGTGTGCAGGAGGCGATTAAGAGTTTTACTAATTTGCAGTCGATTACGATGCCTTGGGGG